>NZ_JBFUKZ010000007.1:0-262532 GCF_056400585.1 Mucilaginibacter sp. P5_A6
ACCACTCACCACTCACCACTCACCACTCACCACTCACCACTCACCACTCACCACTCACCACTCACCACTCACCACTCACCACTCACCACTCACCACTCACCACTCACCACTCACCACTCACCACTCACCACTCACCACTCACCACTCACCACTCACTAATTAGTCGACACAGTGGCTTCATCAACGGAGCCCGCCCTGGAAAAGTATTTGTATAAAGAAGGATCGCGCAGTTTTACAATGATAACCCCACGTCTTGAGCTGGCATGAACCACATATCCGTTTTGAAGGTATACTCCCACATGGCTAAACTGCCTGCCATCAAAATCAAAGAAAACCAGGTCGCCTTCTTTTAATTCGTCCTCATATTTACGCTTGATAACAGTAATTTGCTGGCTCGTCATGCGCGGAATAGTAATACCATACACTTGTTGCTCCAAAAGAAAAGCCAGTCCGGAGCAATCAACCCCGTCTTTATCCAGGCCACCAAATTTATAGGGAGTGCCCATCCACTGTTCAATAAAAGCATATAACCTGCCGTTTTCAATATCGCTTTTRCTTACGCCCATAATTTCGGCGTATTTGGATGCAATATCAGCATTAGGCTTCACCACGTCACCCGGCTGCCCCCTCATAGCGGCTTTGCGCGAGTGGCAGGAGGTAAAAATTACCGGCACAAAAAACAAAACGAAGCAATATAAAAGAAGGCGATGTTTGGTCATGCGGTAAAAATAGAATTTAAGCGCGAGTGAATAAGGCGGATGTTTTTAACATATCCACACAATTTGAAAATTTGAATATCTGTCAATTTGAAAATGATGCCTTCCTGATTTTCAAATCCTCAAATTACCAAATTTTCAAATTACAAGCATCTAACTTTTTATCACCCTTTGAATCTCATCCAGTTTCATCAGGGCCTCTACGGGTGTTAAGGTATTTACATCAAGATTGTTCAGCGTATCGCGGATCTTTACCAGTACGGGGTCATCAATCGAGAACATCTGCATCTGTACGGCTTGCTTCTGCACCTTGCGGATGCTTTCTTTGATGTGTTCGCCGCCGGTACGTTCGTTTTCGAGTTTTTTTAGTATTTCGTTGGCGCGGCTCAATACCTTTTGCGGCATCCCGGCTAATTTGGCTACGTGAATCCCGAAGCTATGCTCACTGCCGCCCGGTACCAGCTTACGCAGGAAAATAATCTGCTGGCCAACCTCTTTTACCGATACATTAAAATTCTTGATGCGGTTAAAAGTATTGCTCAACTCGTTCAGTTCATGGTAGTGGGTGGCAAACAGGGTTTTAGCTTTGGCTGCCGGGTGATTATGCAGGTATTCGGCGATTGACCAGGCAATGGAAATACCATCATAGGTTGATGTGCCCCTGCCAATCTCATCCAGCAAGATCAAACTCCGGTCGGATATGTTATTGAGGATACTGGCAGTCTCGTTCATCTCCACCATAAAGGTTGATTCGCCTGACGAAAGATTATCTGATGCCCCTACCCTTGTAAAGATCTTATCTACCAGACCTATAGAAGCCGATTTGGCCGGCACAAAACAACCCATCTGGGCCATCAGCACAATCAACCCGGTTTGCCTTAACAAGGCCGATTTACCCGCCATATTGGGCCCGGTAATGATGATGATCTGCTGGGTTTCCGAATCGAGGTATACATCATTGGTGATATAACTCTCGCCCAGCGGCAGGTTCTTTTCAATAACCGGGTGCCTCCCTCCTTTAATATCGAGCACCCGGCTTTCGTTCATCTCGGGCTTTGCATAGTAGTTTTTAATGGATATGGTAGCAAAGTTAAGCAGCACATCCAAACGGGCTATCAGCTGTGCATTAAGTTGAATCGGCTTAATGTATTCGGCAAGTGAGTAAAGCAGATCGTTGTACAGGCGGGTTTCCAGCGCCAGGATCTTTTCTTCGGCTCCCAGGATCTGCTCTTCGTATTCCTTTAGTTCGGGGGTTATATAGCGCTCGGCATTTACCAGCGTTTGTTTACGGATCCACTCCGACGGCACCTTATCCCGGTGACTGTGGGTAACTTCAAGGTAATAGCCGAATACATTGTTGAATGATACTTTTAAAGAGGGGATCCCGGTAGCTTCGGCTTCACGTTTCTGTATCTCCAGCAGGTAACCTTTACCGCCGAAGGCTATTTTACGCAGCCTGTCCAATTCCTCGCTGATTCCCTCATTCATCACCGAGCCTTTCACAATCATCACCGGCGGCTCGGGATGCAGCTCACGTTCTATTCTTTCGCAGATAAGCACACAGGGATTAAGCTGCTCGCCTATGGCGCGTAATGGTAAACTCTCTGATGTTTCGGCTGTTTTTTTAATAGAGCCGATTGCCATCAGTGCTTTTTTAAGCTGACTAACCTCACGGGGATTGGCCTTTTGCAAACCAATCTTAGAGATCAGCCGTTCCAGGTCTCCAATCTGGCGGATGTGGTTTTGCAGGTTTTCGCGCAGCTCTTCATGCTCAATCATGTACTCTACCACGCCTAAACGATCGTTGATAGGTTTAATCTCTTTTAGGGGCATCACTATCCAGCGGCGTAGCAGGCGGGCCCCCATGGGCGAACAGGTATGATCAAGTACATCAACCAGGGTAAGGGCATTGTCATTGGTTGAGCCCACCAGTTCCAGGTTGCGTACGCTGAATCTATCCAGCCATAAATACCTGTCCTCTTCAATCCTGCCAATGGCGCTGATGTGCTGCAGGTTACGATGCTCTGTTTCATTAAGGTAATGTATGGCTACCCCCGCGGCAATAATGCCAAGGTTAAGCTTATCAATACCAAAACCCTTAAGGGATTTTACGCCGAAATGCTTAAGCAGCGTTTCGGTTGCGTAATCGCCGCTGTACGGCCATTCGTCGAGGGCGTAGGTATAAAACCGGTCACCGTAGTTGTCCTTAAAATCGCGGGTGCGGCTTTTAGGGTAGATCACCTCCGATGGCGAAAAGCTTTGCAGCAGCTTATCAATATAATCGCTGTTACCCTGCGCCGTGTGAAACTCACCTGTTGAAATATCTATAAGGGCTATGCCAATAGTATTTTTTTCAAAGTGCAGCGATGCCAGGTAGTTGTTACTCTTTTGGTTAAGTATATTATCATTGGTAGCCACGCCGGGTGTCACCAACTCGGTAACGCCGCGCTTAACAATGGTTTTGGTGGTTTTGGGATCTTCAAGCTGATCGCAGATGGCTACACGCTGCCCGGCACGTACCAGCTTGGGCAGGTAGGTATCCAGCGAATGATGTGGGAAGCCTGCCAACTCGATATGCGTACCTACACCATTGCCACGGCGGGTAAGTACAATGCCCAGTATACCAGCGGCCTTAATGGCATCTTCGCCAAATGTTTCGTAAAAATCACCCACGCGGAACAGCAGCAAAGCACCGGGGTACTTCACCTTTATGGCGTTGTATTGCTGCATTAAGGGGGTTTCTTTGGTAGTATCTTTAGCCAAGCGGTTTACTCCTTTTGTTAATCGGGTAAAGTTAATGCATTGGCTGCGGTTTTAGGGCATTGTGGAAAAGTTGGACTGATGTGGATATCGGTTGCGGGGAGCCGGTTGCGGGGAAGCCCCCGGCTTAACTCAGCTGAAAGCTAAAATCGTACAATCCACGAACTACAAGCTCGCAGAAGTTCAAACACTATAAATGATAATTAAAAATCCGGTATCAGTTAACACCCAATCAACCTGGTATTACAAACCAAAAGGTTGATCCTTTGCCTTCTTCGCTTTCAACATCAATATAACCGTCGTGCCGTTTGATGATCTCGGATGAAATAAATAAGCCCAATCCTAATCCCGCATATTTTTTAGAGTTTTGATCAACCCGGTAAAAGCGGTCGAAAAGTAATGGTAACTTATCTGTTGGAATTCCGATACCAAAATCGGTGACAGCTATTTTGATCCCTTCGTTCAACTTTTCAGTTTTAATGATCACTTTATCGCTTTTTGGAGAATACTTTATGGCATTCGAGATCAGGTTGATTAAAACCTGTTCCAAACGATTCCTATCAGCATAGATCTGCAAACGGGCCTCACCCTCTAATATGATCTGATGGGTTGGCGAATTATTTTGTAATTCGTCCATACATTCAGCTATTAAGTCCTCCAGGATAAAATCGGATTTTCTTAGTTCCAGTTTTCCCGATTGGATCTTGGTAACATCCAATAAATCTTTAATCAATTCGGTAAGTTTATCAACCTGTTTATTGGCTTTTTGTGCAAAGGCATGCAAAGGTTTCATTTCCTCCTTCATCTGGGTTGCGCGCTCAATAATTTGCAGTATCGCCTTTAAACTGGTAACCGGCGTTTTTAATTCATGACTGGCTATGCTAATAAATTCATCCTTTTTGCCCAACAATTCCATGGTAGCTTCGTCAATAAGTTTTTGAGCTGTTATATCCAGTAAGGTTCCAATAAATCGAATGGAGATGCCCTGGTTGTCAAAATAGGCACGGCCTTTTGCTTTAAGCCATTTAATTTTTTCCTGGATAGGGATGGTCCTGAACTCAATATCAAACTCTTCGGAATGCCGCTCACGAAGTGTTTCGTTTATGCTATCCTCCACACGGACAAGATCATCAGGGTGGATCTTTTCTAAAAACGCGGCTACATTAACGCTGGCTGTTGGTGATAAACCAAATATTTCCCTGCAACGTTTATCCCAAATCAACTCTTTTGTTTGAGGGGCATAATCCCAGGTACCCAGGCCTGCCGAGTCGACCGCAAACTTTAGCCGTTCTTTGCTTTCGTTTAACAAGCGTTCAACTTCAGCCAGACCCTGTTCAATTTTTCTTTTATCAGTAATATCTTCAATTGAAAGCAAAATAAGCTGTTCGCCATTTACATTGTCAATTTGCCTGGCATTAAGGCACATGAAACGTTTTCCTATTGCAGGGAACACTTGTTCTACTTCAAAATCTTCCAGTTCTTTTTTTTGGGGGAGTATGTTTTCAAGCAACTCTTTAAGTTCGGGTATATCCCACTGACGCTCGCCAAGCTCGTATAGGTAATAACCATCTGTTTGCTTTTCATCAAGCTTAAACTTGTTATAAAATCCGCTTGTAGCACGTTTTACGCGCAGGTCGCTGTCTAAAATAAGTAACGGATCGCGAATGGTTTTTACAATACCTTCTGTGTACAGGCGGGCATTGTTTAGCTGATCGTTCCTGTCCAGCAATTCCCTATTCACGATCATGATCTCCTCATTGGTGCTTTGCAGTTCTTCCTTGGAGGTTTCCAGCTCCTCGTTCAGGCTTTGCAGTTCTTCGCTTCCGGATAGCAGCTCTTCATTAGCACTTTGTAATTCTTCATTAGCTGTTTCCTGCTCCTCGGTAATGGCGCGCATATCGGCGCGGGCCTGTACCAGTTCTTTTTCCAGTTGTTCAACACGCAGGTCGCTTTCATCATAGCTTGCATTGGCACGTGCAGGATTTACCTCATCCGGAACGTGCTGTACGCCTATTGATGAGGCATTTTGAAAAACAATAAGGTAATACGGTTCAATGGTATCTTTAAGCGGGATAGCCTGTAAATTAACAAAATGCTGTAAACCGTTCACTTTAAAAAACACAGCGAATTTGCGGGCAGGCAGGTTGGTTTTTGCTGCTGTATATAAAATATTCCGCAATTCAAATGATAAGCCTTCACGGGCCATTTTGAGCAGGTTGAAGCTGGGTTTACCAATGGGCGGAATAAGCCATGTTTCGGTAGCCCCCCTAAACTGAATGATATCAAATTTTTCGTTTACCAAAACAGAGGCCGGCATAAAGCTGGCAAGCATGGCTTCATCGGCTATCTTAAAAACATCCTTATCGGTGCTCACCTTTTGAAGATTTTTATCTATCTCCCTAAAATTTTGCTCCCGGCCAGGCGAATTTACTGCCATAAACCGGCCAATTGGTCCTTTCCTGGTATATATTTTCTCCGCACCATTAAATACCTTAAAAATATCGGTATTGGTTCCAATGGTTTCTGATTTACCAAGCATCAGGTACCCATCCTCATTTAATGCATAGTGAAAAGTAGCCAATGCCTTTTTTTGCAAAACGGGCTCCAGGTAAATCATCACATTACGGCAACTCACCAGGTCGATCTTTGAAAATGGCGGATCTTTAAGCAGGTTATGGCTGGCAAATACACACATATCCCTGATGGTTTTGCTTACCTGGTAAGTACCATCCTGTTTAACAAAAAATTGTTGCAGCCGGGATGAAGAAATACCCTCCACCTCGGTTTGCCGGTAAATACCGGTGCGGGCTTTTGCAATAGCAGTTTCAGAAATATCAGTAGCAAATACCTGGATCTTCATGGCGGCGGCTTTGTCGCCAAGCTGCTCCTGCAAACAGATAGCCATTGAATAGGCTTCTTCGCCTGTAGCGCATCCGGCTACCCAGATCCTTAACGCATCATTAGCCGTTTTTTTGCTGACCAGTGCCGGTAGTATCTCGCGGCACAAAACTTCAAAACTTTGCGCATCCCTGAAAAAGTTGGTAACCGAGATAAGCATATCATTATATAAAGCATCCTGCTCACTCTTGTTTTCACGCAGAAAAACAAGATAATTAGCCGGCTGCTCAATTTTATTTAATGCCATTCGCCTTATAATGCGGCGTTTTAAGGTGCTTTGTTTATAATAGGTGAAATCTACCCCGCGCCGAACACGCAATACCGTTAGTATTTGCTTAAATGTTTCGTTATCCTGCTCGGGTATCGTATCTGCAATTTCGAGGCTGGAATACTCTGTATGAAAAGGGTGGTTGATGGCTATCAGTTGCTCGGCTATTTTTTGTGGCGGCAAAACAAAATCAACAACACCCGCTTTAACCGCACTGTTTGGCATGCTGTCAAACGCGGCCGAACCCTCATCCTGGGCAAACGTTAAACCACCGTATGATTTAATAACCTGTAAGCCAAGTGTGCCATCATTTAAAGCGCCGGATAACACAATACCTACAGCATAACTTTGATGAATAACCCCTAACGAAGAAAAGAAAACATCAATTGTATTACTTTTTTTATGTTTTTTATCTATCGGTGTAAGCTTAAGTATGCCATCTGTTGCTGTTACTATTTTATTGGCGGGGATAATATAAAGATTATCCTGCTCCAGATGAATATTATCAGTGATCTGCTGAACGGGAAAAGGCGTTACTTTTTGTAATATCTCGGGTAAAATACTTTCATGACTGGGGCTTAGGTGCTGAATAAAAACATAGGCCATGCCCGACTTAGCCGGCAGGGCCTTTAAAAAAGATTTTACCGCATCTAATCCACCGGCCGAGGCCCCTATGCCAACAACCGGAAACTGTAACGATGAAGTACTTTCCCTACCCTCTTTTTTCATTAATGCTGTATAGCTAACCTGCTTTATGAAGCTGCAAAAAGCCCGAAATATTCGCAGGTTAATTTATACAACTATTTTGGTTAAAAGTACATTAATAACACTGTAGTAAAAAACATTAATTCAACACCAATTGTTTTACCATTGGTTAAGGTGATCGCCATCATATTTTTATCCGGTTATTGAGGAAAATGGGAAAGGAAACACTCTTCATCTATATTTTCCGCAATAACGTTTAGCCCTCCTCTGCCGGCCAGTGAAAGCAAAGCAGGTACCCATCAGGATCTTTAACATCCAGGGCTTTCCAGTTGTATTTAGTAATAACAGGTTTATTAACATTGATGCCTTTTTTTTGCAAATGAGCATACAATGCGTCGGTATCGGGGCAGCCAAAATAAAATGAAGTATCTGTGTGCGCGGCTATACGTATAAGATCGGGCGTATCTGGTCTGCCTGGTTTTTCATAAGCTGTATTCAGCATAAACTCAATATCATTCAGCTTAAGCAATACCCAGTCTACATCATCACCCTCGCCTGACGATGCCATTATTTTAAAACCCAGTATATCCCGGTAAAACCGGAGTGATGCGGGCATATCAAACACCTGGATAAGCGGGGCCATACCGCTGATAGCGAAGGTAGGAATGTGGTTTTGACTACTCATTTGCTTTAATTAAAATTCCTGGAACGAAAGTTTTAAAAATTACCGGCACTTACCCAAAGCTACTGTTTGTACGCATCTTTATAATAAAAGAAATGACAATCGTTTTTAAGTATCGATAGGGTCCGGAAGATGTATACACACAAACAACCCCTACAATTCCTTTATTACCCGGCACGGGTTCCCAACCGCCACCACATTGGCCGGGATGTTTTTGGTTACAACGCTGCCTGCTCCAATAGTGGTATTTTGGCCAATGGTAACACCGGGACATACAATTACACCACCGCCCAACCATACATTATTGCCAATAGTGATGGGCGCAGCATATTCGGGGCCTTTTATGCGTTCGGCGGCTACTACCGGATGGTAGGCGGTGTAAAGCTGCACATTGGGCGCCATAAAAACATTGTCGCCCAGGGATACACGGGCGCAATCCAGTATAATGCAATTAAAATTGAGGAACAGGTTATCGCCAGCGAAAATATTAAAACCATAATCGCAATAAAATGGCGATTGGATGTCGACAGCGTTTGTGAAACCACCCAACAGTTGCTTTAAAATAGCGCGTTTGGTTTCTTTATCATCATAGCCGGCGGCGTTATATTGCGTAAACAGTTTGCGTGCCCTTGAGCGGCCGGCAACTAATTCAGCATCCCCGGCATCATAAAGTTCGCCGGAAATCATTTTTTCAAGTTCAGATTTTTGCATTTCGGTTTTATATGGATTAAATATATGATTTATAGACCAACCGCATCGGCAGCATAATTTTTTGCTTGTGAAGGTTTCTAATTTCACCCCTATTCCCTTTTTACCCTCCCCCCGGTTACCGCAACACTTACCATTTGCAATTTCAAAATACTTTCATTTACTTTGTAATACAAAGTACTTTTGTATGTATATTTAATAAAGGATATTTTTTAGAAAACACGGTTGGCAGCTGCGTACCTGCAAATCATTCAACATTAAAACATGACTTATTTTGTAAGTGAGGATTCGATAGTAAGAAAGATCTGGGGCAAGGCCGATACCATCCTGTTTATTTTTGCGGGAGCTGCCGCCGAGTTTGCCCTAAACAAAGCTGTAGACTGGCTTTATTTTACCGGTCGGCTGCCTGCCGATCCGCTGGCGCGGCTATTCTCTACAGTTGCTTATTCCAGGCAGATCATTTTCTCGCAACAGGAGGAGGCTTTACAAGCTATCGACAGGATCAACGCCATCCACAAAGGAGTGGAAACCAGTCGCGGGGCGCAAATACCCGACTGGGCTTACCGTGATGTATTGTTTTTGCTCATCGATCTCTCTATCCGCTCCTACGAACTGCTGGAACGCAAGCTTACCGAAGCCGAGAAAATTGAAGCGTTTGATGTTTTTAACCGCGTTGGCCTGCGCATGCAGCTTACCGGTTTACCTGCCAGCTATGCCGCATACCAGCTTATGCGTAGCGAGCACCTGCAACAAAACCTGGTAAGCGGTAAACTCACGCTCGATCTGTATCGTCAATACAAAAAACACCTTGGGCCGGCGCGTTACCAGGTATTAAAGCAGGCCCAGTTGCTGGTTGTACCGCCCTTGGTGCGCAAACACCTGAGCTTAGGTAAAATACCGTGGCTGCTGGCTGTTGTTTGGGCTTACCAATTTTTAAGGCTGATAAAAGTGGAAACCTTTTTACGCAATGCCCTGCTGCCTGCAGCTTATAAGGCGCAGATTATTGCTATGGATAGCCAGTTTGTGTCCAGATGAAATGGGCATCCATTACGTAAATATTCATTGGCCAAAAGCGCCCTCACAATGTTTAAATTACATATTGGCTATTCAAGTTCCAGTTTTTCTTCATACGTCAATTGCATACCTACTTCTATGGTATTTACATTTGGACGCAGGAATATAAAGTAAGCCATTAAACAAACAGATATCATTAAGTAAAATAAATTTCCGGTTGTTAAAAAAACCGCTATTCCAAATAAAGAAGATCCTTCTAAGGAAGCGAACCTTCTAATTAAAGCCATTTGGTAGATTTTCATCTTTTCTATTAGTGAAATTCCAGCTGATATCCGGGATAAGATTCTTTTATAAATAACTACACTGAAAAGTGTTGCCGCTGCAGCAAAAACAGGAACTATATAAAAAAAAACATCATGCTTATTATTGTTTACATCAAAAAAAATGGGGTTTTTATTAGTCAACAGACCAATAACCGCAAACAAGGTTTGCCCAACTAACAACGCAGGATGTATAATCCTCATTGTTTTTAAAATGCCCTGAGGGGTCTGAATTACTGTTGATTTACTTGCCATAACGACACTTAGTTTAAAAGTGCATTATACCTTTTTTTTTAAACCCTTAGATATTTATTTTAACAGTTCCTAAATATACGTCTGCACATTAGGATCTACCTTATCAATATAAATTTCGGGCTGGATGATCAAAAAATGCACCAGGCTATATTCATCCTTCACTAAATTCCTGATGCGGTCGATAGCCTCGTTGATACCCGCAGTATTGAGCTCTTTTTTAAAGGCGATAATCAGCATCAACACAATTTCGTTTGGAGATTGATAGGTTGACAGGATATGCATCAGTTTTAATACATCTGTATCTTGTTCCACAATCTCTGTAATTCTTTTTTTAGTATTGGCGCCTATCCCCTCGCCCATGAGCAGGCTGCGGCTTTCGCGGGCTAATATTAGCGATACGCAGATGAGCAATATCCCTACCAGCAGCGATGCCAGGCCATCGAGATAATCAATATGATAAGTATGACCCAGGTACATGCAAATTGCAACAATAAATAAGCCTATTACTGCGGCGCTGTCTTCAAACAAAACTAAAAATGTTGATGGGTCTTTACTTTTGGTGATGGCCCGCCACCAGGTATTGTCTCCCCGTAATTTATTAAACTCTTTTGCCGCTATTACTAATGATGAGCCTTCAAATATTACAGATATGCCCAAAACAACATAATTCCACGTTGGGTTGCCAGGTATATCCGGGTGAATAATATGGTAGATGCCCTGGAAAATGGAAACACCACCGCCAAGGCCAAATATCAATATAGAAACAATGAACGAATAGAAATAAAGTTCTTTACCATATCCAAACGGATGCGTGGCATCTGGTTTTTTCCGGCTTTGTCTCAATCCGAAAAGTAATAGCACCTGGTTAGCTGTATCAACAACCGAGTGTACGCCTTCGGCTATCATAGCGGCGCTGTTGCTAAAAAAACCCGCTATAAATTTTGTTAAGGCAATAAGCAAATTTGCCACCAGCGCGCTGTAAATAGACTTGTTTGATGATGCCATACAAAGCCATAATACTTTTAAACTATAAATTGTTTGGATAAGCAAAAAAACCAACCGGTAAGTAAATTACCCAGCCTCCTTTTTTGTGTTTTTCATAACAATCTATAATTGCATAACTACCATCTTTTCAAACAATTAAAACAATTCTGGCTGTCGGCTATTATATTAAAAGTTAATTTTTTCACCGTTTAAAGAAAAATTACTATGAAAAATTTAAGAATAACAGCCGCAGCTTTAGCATTATCATTTGCTGTCCCGGTAGTATTTGCCGCTAACTATAAAGCAGGCGGCGAACTTAAAAACAACCAGCTAACCATCAAAAAAACAAATATGATTACTGATACGATACCGGGGAAAAAGAAGAAAAAACCAAAAACGCCAGCACCAACTCCTGCACCTGTGCCTACACCAACACCTGTACCAGATCCAAGTCCAACACCAACACCTGTACCAAATCCGAGTCCGGTACCTGCACCTGTGCCAGATCCAAGTCCGACACCTGCGCCAGTGCCAAATCCGAATCCGACGCCTACACCAAATCCAAGTCCGACACCAACACCTACGCCAAATCCGAGTCCGCCCCCTACGCCAACACCGACACGGCCTGGCGTATAGTTTGCCGGTTATAAAATTTCTATATAAAGAAAAACCCTTCTGTTATGAATACAGAAGGGTTTTAAAAATTTAAAACGATTATTATATTTTTTCTCCGGAATAAAGTTATTGATTATTATCTCCAAATGTATAAGGCAGGTTAGTGAAAGAACCTAACAGGATCTGCGAGATTTCTATAGATACATAATTACCATCGCTATCATAATTAACCTTTTTAGCGGTAAAGGCATAAGTACCTGTTATAACTTTTTTGACGGTATCGATAGCAGTTATGGTAGCCGACCCGGAGCCTGGTTCAACTGTGCCTGTTTGGGTGTATACGTAATCGCCTGAAGCATTTTTCTGCAGCGTATAATAAGTCATGCTTACATTACTGGTACCATCTACTTTATAAGTAGCTAAAGGAAAACTATTGGCATTTGTACTGTTTAATACGTTTATACTAAAGGTTACACGTTTTGAATTGGCTGTACCTGTTACAAAAAAGGTTTTTACTTTTGTAGCGTCATTAAAGCTGATGCGGGCGGTTACCGTATCGGGGTACCATTCAACACCATTAATATTTGCAGCAAGGATTTTATCAGAGGTAGTAGAAGCGGTAGTAACAACGTCTTTTTTACAGCTTTGGAAGTATATAGCCGATATAAGTAACAGAACAATAAGTTGAATTTTCCTCATATATAAATTTTATGCAAAACATTCGCTTTGCAGATTTTATGCAAATAACGCTCTTTGCAGATTAATAATTACAACCAAAGTTAACTTTTTCACATATTTTAACATTCGGCAATTTTAGGCTTGTTAATTTGTGGTCGATATTTATAAAACAAATGGTTTTATTTAAGGATATTAGTCGCTTAAATTATGAGTATGATTAACGTAAACGAATATTTTGAAGGAGCGGTAAAATCGCTGGCCTATACCAGTGCCGAAGGCCGCAGTACCATTGGGGTAATTGAAAAAGGCGAGTATGAATTTGGCACATCAAGTCATGAAACCATGATTGTTATTGAAGGCCAGCTGGATGCTTTATTACCCGGCGAAGAAGATTGGCAATCCTATACCGGCGGCCAATCATTTGAGGTTGAAGCCAATACCTCATTTAAGGTAAAAACCCATGTGCAAAGCTCTTATCTTTGTAAATACAGGTAGTGATAGTAAAACAGAACATCCCGAACTTATTTTGGGATACCGCATTCAAAGTATACAGCATGCCGAACTATGGTGCTGTAAGATGATGAAACAAGTATATAACAGCCCATGGGCATTTAAATATTATCGTAACATTTAACCTTACAAACACTCTAATCACTAATAAAATAAAACAATGGATACTTCACTTATTACTACCAGTACCGGTTTAGATGGTTATCGTATAATTAAACACCTGGGCGTTGTACGCGGTATTACCGTACGCAGCCGCAGCGCATTGGGTAATATTGCGGGTGGTTTTCAGTCGCTTTTTGGTGGACGGCTTTCAATTTATGTTGAGCTTTGCGAAAATGCCCGCGAAGAAGCTTACCAGCTTTTAATACAACACGCGCAGGCAATTGGTGCAAACGCCATCATCAATATGCGTTATGATGCCAACGAAGTGATGCAGGGCATTACCGAAGTGTTGGCCTATGGTACCGCCGTTGTGGTAGAGAAAATTTAAATTCCAGGACAAGAATTAAGACGTAAGATACAAGACACCTGGCCCTCATATCTTACGTCTTTACTTTTATTTCAATCATCACAGCCTATGCAGTTAAAAAAAATACCCGGCTGTTTGGCCAGGTATTTTAGGGGATAACAAGTTTATTTAACTGCCGTATTAATTAAAATAAGATAAGGGGATCGTTTTCCACAGGCCATGTGCCAGGTGGCCTATCAATAGCTCATAAATAAGGTAAACCGGCCAAATGAGGTAATGGATAAGTAATAAAAGTATCGAATGGTTATAATACCAACTGATCATGAGGGTATATAGGCCTAATACAAGATATAAAATACTGGTGTCCCTGGTTTTCATATTGAATTTTTCTGCTGATTTTTTTTGAACTAAATTAAACAATTATCAGTTACAATTTTCCATGTTGTAAAGCACACTAAATCCGGCGGCGCTATTGGTTTGTTGCCGCCCGGTTTGGGTATCGTATTTATACGGTTTTTGTGCAAGGGCATTCCCTCTTAACAGAAACTCAACCTTCATGGTATCCTTTACGCCCTCCTGGTTAAAAGTCCAGGTAGCTTTAATGATGTTATTGTTAAGTGTACCTGTTATTAACCCTTTTTTTGCATCCTTTTCTTTAGGCTGCCAGCTCATTTCGCCGGTAACTTTGTCGCCGTTTATCAGCATGCTTACTTTTGTGGTATCCTGAGCCTGGGTGCCATCGGTGTAGAAAAAACAGTACCGCATATTAATCACAGGAGCACTTTTGGCATTGGTGGGTTTAGCGTGTTTTTGTGAAGATTTAGCATTGGTGGAATCGGCACCGCCGGCATTGCTACCGCCTGCCGCGCAGGATGCCATAAAAGCCAGGCCTAGCAACGAATATAAATTGATCCTCATAATTTTTAATTGTCTGTGTTTTCAAGTACGACAATCAGAATTCAAAAAGGTTCAAAGGTATATTGGGTATTTATTTAAGGGAGAGATATACAATGATTTATGTAGTGTAAACATTCATTTTGTTACACTACATAATATTGTAAAGGGGGACGGATTATGCTTTCTTTTCGGGGGGAGTAGATACAATTTCGCCAAATTCATTAACGTAAGCCATCATGCTTTCCAGGTCGCTGCCCCCGCCATTTTGCTGACGCTCCTGTTTGCGCTGTTCTTTATCTTCTTTCTTTTTTTGACGATTTTTTTCGAGTTGCTTCTTCATGAATGTTGCCTGCGATTTAGCCATGTTTGTTAAAATTTAGTTAAACAATGTGCATTTCCCTGGTTACACCTATATCAATCTGATCAACGGAACTAATGTTCGGTATCTGGAATTACATGAAAAGGATATCATCAATTTAATTTCCGGGCAGCAACGGTATCAGCGGGGATAAAAATGAACCCTGATCAATAAGAATTGATTAGTGGGTGGCTATAAGGAAATAGCTATAAATTTCCGTTTGTTTTGCAAATATACGAAAATTTTGCACATTAAGATTGCCGGTTGCATGGGCATTGCCATTTTAAATACGGATCTACCTCAAACCAAAAACAGCCACCCGTTTGGGTAGCTGCTTAATATTTTATGGTAGATTGCTTTTGGGTGATGTTATATACCTGCATACTCGCCCAGTTTAGCTTTTTCGCCTGTTAATTTTTCTGTAGCGTTATTGGTAACTAAATAGGTCCTGTTCACGCTTGATGATATGTTGTGTACCAGGCTATATTCCTGTACATTACCGCTAAGGTCGGCTTTTGAACGATCATTCATTGTAACACGGGCGCTGTAGGCATCCAGTTTCAGATCGGCAGAAGCGTTGTTGTACAATTTTACATCAAGCTCAATGGCAGATAAGTTTCCGAATGATTTTACTTCGGCGTTATCATAAGCGGTGATTGCTGAAAGCTGTTGTGCGGTAACCCATACTACCAGTTTTTCGGTTTTGTATGATGAGATCCTCAAAACACCTTTTTGTGATTGAACMAATGCACTTTCGGCATAGTACTGGTTGTAAACCTTTACCTGGTCGGCAGCGCCGGTTGAAACGTAAACCTGCACATTGCCATAAACTTCTATTTTGTTGATGTTGCTGATGTCGGTTAAAACAATTGCTTTAGTATTATTATCTACTGTTGCGTAAGTTGAATTTGTGATGCCAAGTACTGAAACTATTACAGTGAAGATGGCGATTAAGTTAGTTTTCATGATATTAATATTTTGATTGTCAGTTGATTATTTATTTATATTTTTAAATACACCAATATGACGATCTCAATTAAAAAACGTTACAGCGTTATGGAGGGTAATAGTTGTATGCCGGTTTTTTGTCGGTAAGCAGTATATTTTACCCGGTGAAATAAAGATAAAATTTAGCGTAAAGGTGCGGGTTATATGGATCGGGGTGCGGGTGTGGAGTTTTCGGCGAGAGATTGTTGGCTTAATTATGAATATTACCTTAACAACCTTCAGAAATGGATTACGAACCTAATAAGCCCGAACATTGAACCCCACTTCCTGCACCTCTTACAGGTAATACTTCTCCCCATCCGTTTTGATCTTCCCGGCATCAAGCAACAGGCGGATGGCTTCCATTTTCTCTTTTTCGGTGCCCACATTGATAGTGGTTATGAGTGTGCCGATATCCGGAGTTGATACGCTTAAAAACTGCACTATTTCATGGATGATGTTATCAAATATTTCGTCGGCATTTTTTTGGCGTTTTTCATCCAGGCAAACATCGCAGATCCCGCATTTACGGGCATTTGGCTCATCGAAATAAGCCAGCAGCATCTGGCTGCGGCATTTTTGATGAATAGCGTAAGCAAAAACAGCCTCCATTTTTTGACGGTAGGTTTCCTTACGCTCTTCAATATAGTTTTTGTTGATGAACAGGCGGGCTGCCTGCTGCCTGGCCTTTAAATAGGTGACCTGCGGCTTATCTGTTTGCTGCAGGTAACTAATTAAGCCAAACTGTTGTAGCTGCAGCAAGCCATCAACCACCTGCTGAACGCTCAGGTTTGTACGCCGGGCCAGGTCATATTCCTTAATCCTCACATAATCTTCAAACGAGCCTCCGTATGAGCGCAAAAGGGTTTTAATAAACGGATCCCAGCCCGCATTCTGGATCTGGAAGTTATATAACACCTCGTTCACCACCTCAAACCTGAAACGCGATGGCAGAAACACACTCTCATTGAATGAAAGGTATTCATCCTTTTCCAAAAATTTAAGCGCATTTAAGGTTTTGATCGCATCCAGCTTAAAACGGCTGCAAAAATCGCCCAGGTCAAGGTCAAAGCTTAACCCCTCGCCTGCCTCGTATGCAAGCTGGTAGTAATTGGCCAGGCAATGATACACTTGCTTAATTTCATCAACCGATGGAAAATTAAGCAGGAACATTTTCTCCTGCCGTAACCTATCGGCATGGGTATACAATAATACACCGTAAGCCTTTTGTTCATCACGCCCCCCGCGGCCAGCCTCCTGGTAGTAGGCCTCTAAACTTTCGGGCATATCTTTGTGGATCACAAAGCGTACATCGGCTTTATCAATACCCATCCCAAATGCATTAGTAGCAACAATTACGCGGATGCGGTTGCTTTTCCAGCTTTCCTGCCGTTCGGCCCTTATATCCATAGGAAGGCCGGCATGGTAATAGTCGGCTTTAATACCGTTATCATTGTAAAATTTTGCTATGTCGGCGGCATCTTTACGGCTGCGTACATAAACAATACCGCTACCTTTAACACCTTTTGCAATATCCAGCATCCTCCGAAGCTTGTTTTCGGCATTTTGCACTACGTAACTGATATTTTTGCGCTCAAAACTTTGCTGGTAAACAACCTGATCTTTAAACAATAGCTTGTCCTGTATATCCTGCTTAACTTCGGATGTTGCTGTGGCAGTAAGCGCCAGTACAGGCACATCGGGATGTAGCACGCGCAGATCGGCAATGTGCAGGTATGGTGGTCTGAAATCATATCCCCATTGCGAAATACAGTGTGCTTCGTCAACAGCTATCAGGTTTACTTTCATGTACCGGATGCGCTCGCGTACCAGTTCGGAAAGTAACCGCTCTGGCGAGAGGTACAAAAATTTAACCGAGCCGTAGATGCAGTTATCCAGCGCCAGGTCTATCTCGCGCAATCCCATGCCCGAAACTATTGCCACAGCATTGATGCCTTTGGCCTTCAGGTTTTCTACCTGGTCTTTCATGAGGGCTATAAGCGGCGAAACCACAATACAGATCCCCTCTTTGGCCAGCGCGGGCACCTGGAAACAAACAGATTTACCGCCTCCCGTAGGTAACAAAGCTAAAGTATCATGACCCAATAAAACAGATTTGATGATCTCGGCCTGCATCGGCCTGAATTGATCATGATTCCAGTACTGTTTTAATATTTCCTCTATGGTCATGTTTTGAGTCAGAAAGTCCGATAGTCCGGAAAGTTCGAAAGATAATAAATGTAATCTCAAGTCGGAAAGTTAGGAGGAGGAAAAATTGGGGGAAGATTTCAACCCGCTAATTCTAAACTTTATACTTTTGCCACTTCCGGTCTTTCGCACGTCCCAACTTCCCGGCTATTTAAAAAGCCATTTATAAAAATCCGGCCAGTCCCCCCTCCACTGTTTTTCGTTATGACTGGCACCTTTAATGATCACTACGGGCGAGTTTTGGGGCTTAATGCCTTTTTCCTGTACAATCGCGGCCATTTTTTTCATATCGGAAACCATATTTTCACTCTCGGCATCGCCACATACAAAGTAAAAACGTGTTTTATTACCCGGCTGTTTTTGTTTAGYCTGTTCATAAATCTCTGGCGCTATCCAAAACGCCGGCGAAAATATGCCTGCATTGCCAAATACGCCGGGATATTTAAGTGTGGCATACATCGATATCAATGCCCCCATTGAGCTGCCTGCAACGGTAGTATATTTTGTGCCGGCCTCGGTTTTATAATGCGCATCGATATATGGTTTCAGGGTTTTAACTAAAAAATCAACATAGTCAGCACCCCTGCCCTTGCCATATTTTGAATCGTAAGGATCATATTCTGTAATACGATAATCGCCGCCATGATCAATACCTACAACTATGCATTCTTTTTGGGGCGATACTTTATCCAGCAGCTCATCAATCCCCCATTCGCCATAGCCGCTATAGTAATCATCAAACAGGTTTTGCCCATCGTGCATATAAATTACGGGGTATTTCTTTTTGGATGATACATAATCTTTGGGAAGGTAGATCCATATGCGACGTTGCCTGGCCAGCTGCGGCATATCAAACCTATCGCTTATTATATGCACCCGTGCAGTGGCTGTATGCTGTTTTATGGCGGCGGCAAAATTATCCTGCCAGGCAGCAATATCTAATGTTACCGTTGTATCATTTACAAGGCTGAGCGTTCGGTTATCAATGCCTTTACCGGCGGCATTGCATTCAACAGCATCCCAGCTGCCGCGGGTAATCTTGTAGTTGTAAACACCCTTCGGCATCTCCTTTAAAAGCAGGTATCCGCCATTGTCATCGGGTTTCATTTGCCAGGCACTATCGGCAGGGTTCCAGTTATTAAAATTGCCGGCCAAAAACACATGCCCGGATGCAGGCTTTAAAGGGGCAATTTTGCCTGTTTTAAAGACTGTTTTTACCTGCCCAAAAAGCAAAAAACTTTGGCCAAAAAACCAAAACGCGCAGAAAAATATTTTTTTTATCATTATTAACTGTTTATTTGACATGTAATATTCCGGGAACGTTCCCGGAAATTGGTTGCATATTAGTAAAATTGCCTAATGTGTAATTATTACACTTAGTTTCATGCAAATCTTGGTCTATTTACAAATTTCCCACAAAAAAAGCGATAAATTATCAAAAAACACCTCCAGTTTTTATTTCATTAAAGTTAATTTTATCTTAATTAATTCCTTCAAAATTATCTTTTACATAAAATTTGCATTTATTATTTCTAAATGTAAATTAGTCACGTGCTATTACAGCAAAATTATCATACCAATTAAATACCGGCTAAATAAGCCTTTTTTATTCACACAAACCCAAAAGTAAATGAGAAAAAATTACTCAAAAAAGTACGTTCTTCTTTGTGCCTTTCTAATGATGTCAGTGATGGCATTTGCCCAAACAGGAAGCATCAGAGGTAAGGTATTAGACGAAACCAGTGCGCCCCTGCCCGGCGCTTCAGTTACTGTTGATGGTACAACCATTGGTGCAACTACCGATGCTAATGGTAACTATACCATAACCGGCGTTAAAACCGGGAACGTTACCGTAACCGCTAAATTTTTAGGTTATATCACAACAAAGAAAAATACTACAGTAGGTGGTTCTGCGGTTACAGTTGATTTTAACCTTCAGCCCGAAAGTAAAAGCCTGAATGAAGTTGTGGTTATAGGTTACGGTACACAAAAAAAGAAGGACCTGTCTGGTTCCATTGCAAACGTAACATCAAAAGATTTCCAGAAAGGTGTTATTACTACGCCAGAACAATTGATTGCCGGTAAAGTTGCGGGCGTTTCAGTTATTTCAAACAGTGGTGCCCCTGGCGCCGGAAGCCAGATCCGTATCCGTGGCGGTGCTTCTTTATCTGCAAGCAATGATCCGCTTATTGTTATTGATGGTGTACCGGTAAGTAACAGCAGCATTTCCGGTGCCGCAAATCCTTTGAGCTTAATCAACCCAAATGATATAGAGTCTTTCTCTATCTTGAAAGATGCCTCCGCTGCTGCAATTTATGGTAACAGAGCATCAAATGGTGTAATTTTAATTACTACAAAAAAAGGAAAATCAGGCAAACCTGCGATTGATTTTAGTTCACAGTTCTCTGTAGCCAAATTAGTTAAAGAAGCAAGTGTACTTTCAGCAAATCAGCTTCGCGCTTACGTAAAAGCAAACGGAACAGCTACCCAACAAGCGCAATTAGGTACAGCAAATACCGATTGGCAAAAACAGATCTATAAAACTGCTGTCTCAACAGATAACAATATCAGTGTTTCTGGTGCTACCAAAGTTTTGCCTTATCRTGTTTCTTTTGGTTACCTTGATCAGGATGGTATTTTAAAAACAAGCTCGTTGCAACGTCTTACAGGTGCAATTAACCTTAATCCAACCTTATTTACCGACCACCTTAAAATCAACTTAAACCTAAAAGGCTCGCAGGTAAAACAAAGGTTTGCAAACGAGGGCGCTGTTGGTGCCGCGGTTAGCTTTGACCCTACAAAACCAATATACTCCGGCAGCAAACGTTTTGGGGGCTATTATGAATGGCTTGATCCAACCTCAACTTCGGGATTAAGGTCATTAGCAGGTTTAAACCCACGTGGTTTGTTGGAACAACAAGATAACAGAAGCAAAGTTTACAGGAGCATAGGTAATTTACAACTTGATTATAAATTCCACTTTTTGCCCGAATTACACGCGAATGTTAACTTAGGATATGACATTTCAAAGGGTGATGGCCGTACCGTTATCCCCGATAGTGCCGCTAATGGATACAACCGTTTTAAAGACCCACAGGGAAAATTTCATGGCGGTACTAATAACATTTACAAACAAACACAATCAAATAAAATTTTTGAAGGCTATTTAAGCTATTCAAAAGACCTTAAGAGTATTGCGAGCCATGTTGATGCGGTAGCGGGTTATTCTTACCAGGATTTCCTGATCACTAATTACAACTATAACGACTATACTTACGATAAAACTGTAGTAACCTCTCCTACCTATCCATTTGATAAACCTGAGAACAGGCTTATCTCTGTTTACGGGCGTGTAAATTATGTATTCCAGGACAAATATATCTTAACAGGTACTGTACGCCGTGACGGATCCTCAAGATTTAATCCTGATCAAAAGTTTGGTACCTTCCCTTCAGGAGCCTTTGCATGGAAAATTAAAGAGGAATCATTCTTAAAAAGTTCGGCAGTAGTATCTGATCTTAAATTACGTTTAGGTTATGGTGTTACAGGCCAGCAGGAAGGCATTGGCAACTATGATTACATTTCTTATTATAACTTAAGTAATAGTACTGCTCAATACCAGTTTGATAATACATTTTATAGTCTATACCGACCAGGGGGGTATTACTACAATAGAACCTGGGAACAAACCGCGGCGGCGAACGTTGGATTAGATTTCGGGTTCTTGGATAACAGGATTACAGGTAGTGTTGATTATTTTRACCGTAAAACCACACATTTGCTGAATAAGATTTCGCAACCGGCTGGTACCAACTTCTCTAATGAAATTGTTGCGAATATTGGCGATGCCAAAAGTAGTGGTGTAGAGTTTAATATCAGCTCTGACATCATCAGGAACAACGATGTAACGTGGAATGTTAATTTTAATGCTACTTACAATACAAATAAAATCACCAAACTTACCATATCAAATGATCCAAATTATGCAGGTAGCCCAACCGGCGGCATTTCTGGCGGAACAGGTAACAACATCCAGATTCAGTCTGTAGGCTATGCAAGAAACTCATTTTATGTATATCAGCAAGTATACGGAACCGATGGAAAACCGCTTGATGGGGTTTTTGTTGACCGCAATAACGATGGCGTAATAAACGGACAAGACCTTTATCATTATAAAAGCCCTGATCCTAAGGGGTACTTTGGTTTAACATCAAATGTTACTTATAAAAAATGGTCGGCAGGTTTTGTAGCTAGGGCAAGCGTGGGTAATTATGCATATAATAACGTATTTTCTGGCTCAGGAACAAAAATCAGCGTTCTTAACCCGATAGGCATTATCAACAATGCGTCAACTAATTTATTAGAGAGCGGCTTAAGCGGCAGTAATGATAAAAATGTACTATCAGATTATTATGTACAAAATGCCTCATTTATCAGAATGGATAATGCAAACATCGGTTACAACTTTGGTAAAGTATTTGGAAGCAGAGGTAACTTACGGATAAGTGCAAATGTTCAGAATGTGTTTATTATAACAAAATATAAAGGGTTAGATCCTGAAGTAAGCAATGGAATTGATAATAACTTTTATCCAAGGCCACGCACTTATGTTTTAGGTTTAAATCTATCACTGTAATTATTTGATTATCATAAAAAAATTAACATGAAAAGTAATTCATTTAAAATATTATTAATAGCCGGGCTAATATCCGGAGGTTTGGTATCATGTACCAAAAAACTCGACCTGCTCCCAACCAACGATGTTACATCGGCGCAGGTGTATAGCACAGCAGTTGGTTATAAACAAGCTTTTGCGAAAGTTTATGGAAGCTTTGCATTAACAGGTAATAAAGGCCCCGCTGGTGATGATAATACTAAAGATATTCAAGGCATAGATGAAGGCACTTCCGATTATTTCCGCTTATTATGGTGTGCTCAGGAATTATCTACTGACGAAGCCGTTATAGGATGGGGAGACGTTGGCCTTCCTGATTTCCATAACATGAGCTGGTCATCAAGTAATGTGTTTTTAAAAGGCTTGTACTATCGTTCCATGTATCAAATCACACTTGCCAATGATTTTATCCGCCAGTCATCTGATGCAAATTTAAGCAGCAGGAGCATTTCAGGCGCCGATGCTGATAACATTCGGAGGTTTAAAGCAGAAGCCCGTTTTTTAAGAGCTTACCAGTATGCCACTTTAATGGATATGTTTGGTAACCCTCCATTTGTAACTGAAACCGATGCATTGGGCTCAACATTGCCTAAACAAATTTCACGCAAGGATCTTTTTACTTATGTTGAAAGCGAATTAAAAGCAATTGACGCAGGTTTAGCCGATCCTAAAACCAATGAATATGGCCGCGCTGATAAAGCAGCTGCCTGGGCCTTATTAGCAAGGATATATTTAAATGCTAAAGTTTACACCGGTACCGATAGGTATACTGATGCTATAACCTATTCTAAAAAGGTGATTGGCGCAGGTTATTCCTTAATTAGCGATTATACCAAGTTAATGCGTGCCGATAATAATTTGAACTCCAATGAATTTATCCTTACCATTAATTATGACGGACTGCATACACAAAGCTATGGAGGTGCAACCTTTATGACCCATGCACCAGTAGGCGGTTCAATGCCTGCATCTGAATTTGGCATTAGCGGTGGCTGGGGTGGAGCACGCACTACTAAAGCATTGGTTAACTTATTCCCGGGCGGTGCTTCAAGTGCTGATAAACGAGCACAATTTTATACCAGCGGCCAAAATCTTGAAATTAACGAGATAGGCACTTTTAACGATGGTTATGGCATAACTAAATTCAAGAATGTTAAAATAAGCGGGGGCGCACCTCAGAGTTTAGACTTCGCCGATATGGATATTCCAATTTTCCGCTTACCCGAGATGTACCTTACTTATGCCGAGGCGGTTTTACGTGGTGGTACCGGTGGTGATGCTGCTACAGCTTTAATTTATGTGAACGCATTACGTACACGTGCATACGGAAATATCACCGGAAACTTAACCAGTTTAACAGTTGATAATATCCTTGACGAAAGAGGCCGTGAGTTATATTGGGAAGGTTTCCGCCGTACAGATTTAATCCGTTATGGAAAATTTGTTGAGGATACTTATTTGTGGCCTTTCAAAGGCGGAGTTAAAGGTGGCAAAGGTGTTGAATCTTTCCGTACCATATACCCGTTACCAAGCAGTGATGTTGCGGCAAATACCAATTTAAAACAAAATACAGGATATTAAAAACGCTCCGGGCATCTTTTAATGGAGGTACCCGGTTAACCGTTGTATATAAAATTTAAGAAGAGATTATGAAAAAATCATTTACAAAATCCCTGGCTTTCGGCAGTATTGTGCTGCTGATGCTGGCATCCTGCAAAAAGGATGAAAGTAATAAAGTTGTAGTATCAACTTCAACAGCAAAAGGCACGCTGACAGCAAGTACAACTACACCGACTTTAAGCAAAGCGCACCTTACCGACAATGCCATCACATTCAACTTTAAAGCACCAAGCTTTGGCTTCAGTTCTGCAATAAGCAATTCGATACAAGTAAGTAGTACTGCTACTTTTGTGGATTCACTAACTAAAGAAGCTACCTTAAGCATCAAAGATGTTTCCAAAACATTTACTGTTATGGATCTTAACAACTTGTTGCTATCTTTAAAATTACCTGGAGATGTTTCAACAACCGTTCATGTACGTTTAAAAACACAGTTTACTGGTTCGGTAGTTACCCCTACTTATTCAAACGATGTTACGCTGACTGTTACTCCTTTTAGCTTAACTTCATTTTTGTATACAGTTGGCGCTTACCAGGGATGGGATATAAACCACCAGGACAGCTTGTTATCGGCTACAAGCAATGGTATTTACATTGGTATAATTAATTTCACGACAGGTAATAATCAATTCCTGGTTGTACCCGGTAAAAAAAGCTGGGATAATAAATACGCCACCAATGATCCTCAAAATACTACCAGCAGTAATGTAACTGTAGGTGCGCCCAATAACTTTTATGCTCCATCAACCGCGGGCTTTTATACTGTAACGCTCAACCTCAATACTAACAAAATTTCATTTGACCCTTTCACAAAATATTACAGTGTTATTGGAGATGGTGCAAACGGATGGAGTGATGGGAATGACGTAGATATGAAATCGGCAAATGACGGCACTGGATCATGGAGCGTTACGCTGGCATTAAAATCTACCGGATCGATCAAGATCAGACAGGGGCATGCCTGGGCAGTTAGTTACGGTATCCCTAAAACTGGCGCAGACGGTAAAACATTGGCAGCTTCAGATGATGACAATATTCCGGTGCCCGTTTCAGGAACGTATAAAATAACATTCTCACCTCATCTTAATGCTGATGGTACTGCAGATGATAAAACAGCCGCTTACACATTAGTTAAACAACCATAAGATTTTTATACAGTTGATTTGATTTGAAAGGCCCGCCCGGTGAAAACCAGCGGGCTTTTTTGATCATTGGTCATAAAAAAAGGAGATTAGTTTTACACCAATCGCCTTTTTACTTGTCCTTAATCCTTTGTCCTTCTATCCTTGCTCTGAAAGAAGACTACCTGTTCTTTATATCCTTATACTCCCTGTCAGTGTCACCTGTATAAATCTGGCGGGGGCGGCCGATGGGCTCTTTGTTCTCTTTCATTTCTTTCCACTGTGCAATCCAGCCGGGTAAACGGCCTAAAGCAAATAATACGGTAAACATTTCTGTGGGGAAGCCTAATGCACGGTAAATAATACCCGAGTAAAAATCAACGTTGGGGTAAAGTTTGCGCTCAACAAAATATGGATCTTTCAGGGCTACTTCTTCCAGCTTTTTGGCTATCGCCAGTACTTCATCATTAATGCCCAGTTTCTCCAGTATATCATCGCAGGCTTTTTTAATGATCTTAGCCCTTGGATCGAAGTTTTTGTATACGCGGTGACCAAAACCCATTAAACGGAACGGATCGTTTTTGTCCTTGGCTTTGGCAATCCATTTATCCGTGTCGCCCCCATCGTTCTTAATTTTCTCCAGCATTTCTATCACCGCCTGATTGGCGCCGCCATGCAGCGGTCCCCAAAGTGCCGAGATCCCAGCCGAAATAGATGCATATAAATTGGCATCAGATGAGCCAACAATACGCACTGTTGATGTAGAACAGTTTTGCTCATGATCAGCATGCAGTATCAGCAGTTTGTTCATTACATCAACTACCACCCTGTCAACCTTATAATCCTCTGTACGCTCGGCAAAGGTCATGTACAGGAAGTTGGTTACATAATCGTATTTATTTTGAGGATAAACTACCGGATGACCCAATGATTTTTTGTAGATCCATGAAACCACGGTGCTCATCTTGGCCAATAGTTTCATAATTTCAAGGTTTACCTCATCGGTTGACAAACCTTGCTTTAATGATTCGGGGTTAAAAGCAGCCAAAGCGCCAATCAAAGATGAAAGCTGGCCCATTGGATGTGATTTTGACGGAAAACCATCAAAAAACTTTTTCATATCCTCATGAACCAACGTATGGCGGCTTATCTGGTACTGAAACTCAGTTAATTCTTTTTCAGTTGGCAGGTCGCCATATATCAGTAAATAAGCTACTTCTATAAAACTGGCATTCTCGGCCAGTTGCTCAATAGAATAACCACGATACTTAAGGATGCCCTTTTCTCCATCAAGAAAAGTGATGGCACTTTTGGTAGCTCCAGTATTTTTGTAGCCGATATCCAGCGTTACATAACCGCTTTGATCCCTCAGTTTTGAAATATCTATTGCTTTCTCACCTTCTGTACCCTCAATTACCGGGAGTTCAAATGTTTTACCATCAATTTTTAGTTGTGCTGTTTCCGACATAGAAATTTTTGTATCTGCAACAAATGTAATTAAATCCGCGTATTAATAACCGCTAAGATAATTTACTGTTTGTAAATTTTTAGGTGCAAATTTATTAATTTTAGCTTCTATTATTGAGCCGTTCCTCCTAATTTATTAAAAAACCGTAAAGAATGTCGTTGAAAGTTAAAACATTGTTAATGATCCAAAACGACAATACAATTTACAGGTTATTGCTCATTGGTTTATTCATCGCAAGTCCATCTTTACATTACCTGTGCTATTATAACACTTATGATCCTGTTTGGTTAAGGGTAATCAATAGTCTTTTATGTTTAATATCGCTTGCGCTATCTTTCCACAGCAACAAAACCATCTATACAATAAGCACTTACATCACTATTTTAGCATTTATGCTAATCAATAACTGCATTTTACTCAGCATTAATGGTTTTGAACATGCCTACCTTTTTAGTTCCATTACAGTTTTTATAGCTTTAACCTTTTTTTGTAATAAAGCCTGGGAGTTTATTACCATAAGCGTCTTAAATTTATTTGCCATAATTACAGCTTACATTTTGGCGCCCCATTTAAATATATCTTTAGCCATATTGGTGGGGATTAGTATAATTTTTACCCTTATAGCGTGTGTATCATTCCTGGTGGTAAAAAGCTATCATTACCAGCTTAAAAATGCGGTAAAAAAGGTAATGGACCTTAATGCCAGCCTGGTGACAAATGACGGGATGCTGCGCGAAAGCCGTGAGCATCTTACATCGCTGATCAACTCAATTAATGATATTATTTTTGAGTTTAATGAAGATAAAGTTTGCCTTAACGTTTGGTTCAATGATCTATCCAAAAAAACGATCGATCCCCTGTTACTTGTTGGTAAAAAAATAGAAGAAGTATTAGGTGACGAAAAGGCAAAAAAATATAATGTAGCGCTCGACTATGTAATAAGCAATCGCCTGTCAACACATTTTGAATACATGTCTGATTACGATGCCGAACGATGGTTTATTGCCCGGGTCACGCCGTTGTTTGATCGTAATAACGCTTACATGAAGCGCATTTCTATAGCAATTACAGATATATCCGGGCAAAAAAAATATGCCGACGCCTTAAAGGCTAATGAGGCGCTTTTACTGGAAGCCCAGGCCATTTCAAAAACAGGTAACTGGTGGTATGAACCCGGCACTAATGAAACCTATTGGTCTGACAATTTGTATACTTTACTCGAGATTGACAGTATCCCTGCAAATTCCAGCAGATTTCATTACTACATCAGCCTTATACACCCTGATGACCGGGGAACCGTCGAAGCTTATTTATCAAGCGTACATACCATCACAAAACCCAAGCTTGAGCATAAATTTATTACCCCAAAGGGTAATTTAAAATATATCAAGATCACCCGTGGTGGGCTTTTACGGGATGACGAAGGCAATCAAAAACGCATTTTTGGTGTATTACAGGATGTTACCGAAACTAAGTTAGCCGAAAAAGCGGTAAAAATTAGCCAGGTAGAGTTAATGGAAGCACAAACCATCGCCAAAATAGGTAACTGGAAATGGAATTTAACCAACAATAAGCTTACATGGTCTGATGAACTGAATATCATCTATGAAATTGAGGCTGATACAAATCATGAGCAAAATTTGGTTAAGCAGGTGTTAAAGCATGTACATCCTAATGACAGGCATATATTAAAGCGACTGTTAAAAGATCCGGAAAACTTAATAAATATCTCGCGCGAGTACCGCATTATTACGCCAAACGGAAATATAAAATACCTGAGCATTATTATAGGCAAGCAAATGAGGCGCGATGATGGCAGCATACGCAAATTTATTGGCACCTTGCAGGATATAACCGAGCGCAAGCAGGCAGAGTTGGATTATCGCCAGTCGGAAAGTAAATACAAACTGGTTTTAGAGGCGATTAACCTGGCAGCCTTAACCCTGGATAAAAATGCCAATGTAATTTTCTGCAATAAATACCTGGCCAACCTGCTGGGTTATGCACAAAATGAGATCATCGGTTTAAACTGGATGAAGAATTTTGTGACCGATGATCTGCAGGATTTCCTGATGGGCTGGCTTGAAAACGATACAGTTGGCGCCCACTTTGTTAATCCTATTATTTGCCGCAATGGCGATCAGCGTATAATCAGCTGGCAAAACACGGTTAGCTACGATGAAAATGGCAACCTAAAAGAAACTACCAGCATTGGTGAAGACATAACCGACCAGCAAAAAGCCAGGCAAGAGCTGATATGGGCCAAGGAACTGGCCGAAAAATCGTCAAAATTTAAATCGGAGTTCCTGTCTATCATGAGCCATGAAATTCGTACACCGATGAACGCCGTTATTGGCACCACCAATTTATTATTAACCGAAGATCCGCGGCCCGAGCAGCTGGAATACCTCAATACACTTAAATTTTCGGGAGAGAACCTGCTGGCCATTATTAATGATATTTTAGATTACAACAAAATAGAGGCCGGTAAGCTGGAACTCAATAACTCCCGGTTTAACCTTCACCAGCTTATCCAAAAAATAAAGCAATCGTTTCATTCCAAAGTGGCCGAAAAACAGTTAACGCTTGATGTTATTATCGACGAAACTATTCCCGAAATGGTAACCGGCGATGCCATGCGTTTAAGCCAGGTGATGAATAACCTGTTAAGCAATGCGGTTAAGTTTACCCATACCGGCGGAGTTAGCATTAAATTAGAGAAGGAGCTTATCAACAATGCCAACGTAACTGTTAAATTTACTGTTACAGATACCGGAATAGGTATCTCTGCCGATAGCTTTAACATTGTTTTTGATCCTTTTATGCAGGATAAACAGGTTATTAACAATGATTACGGCGGTACCGGGCTTGGGCTTGCTATTACCAAACGCCTGGTGGAGCTTCATAACAGTACCATTTCTGTTGAGAGTGAATTGAGCAAAGGTACTTCATTCGCTTTTTCAATCACCTTTAATATTGCATCAAATCATACTGCATCCAAGGCTATAGGTTATCAGCCGGTCACACCTTCTGTTGCCGGGCATGTGCTCGATTTAACCGGCATGAAAATATTGGTGGTTGATGATAATAAAATGAACCTGATGATAGCTACCAGGTTTTTAAAGAAATGGAATGCGGAGGTTGATGAGGCTCTTAATGGCGAGATTGCGGTAAACATGGTAAATAACAACAGCTATAATCTCATTATTATGGATTTGCAAATGCCTGTTATGGATGGCTTTGAAGCAACTGCTATAATCAAAAAATCGCACCCCGATATTCCGATCATAGCACTAACTGCCGACGCTATGCCCGAAACTCATAACAAAGCATTTGAAGCCGGCATGAGCGATTACCTCACCAAACCCTTTGTACCAGAAACCTTGTTTGAAAAAGCAGCAAAATACTGTAAAACTACCATAGTTAACAGTCAGCGGGGAAAATCAAATTAATTCATTTGCTCCTTAACCTGTCCACACTCTTTCATATGCTCAGGGAAATAAGGGTTTTCGATGGCCTTATTGAGTGATAACCAGTATCCTCCTTTGCCGCTATCGGCCATAGGGCAATAATCAACATAAATGGTAGCAGTGTTTAATTTAGCACCTTTAACCAGCGTGATAACATCCTTACTTAAAATCAAAAAACTGGCACGCTGCGCTTTTACATCATCTGTTGCAGCAATCTGGTGGGCAAGTGTTGCGGTTTCTGAGCAACCTTTTATAACTGCCAGCTTACCTTCAAGGGCCGAAGCCCTTAATTTGATACCCGCTACATCTGATTTCAAGAACTCATCTTTCAACCCGATATATGCGGTAAAAACTTCAGTTGTATTAACAGTATCAACTACCCGTGATTCGGTAGCCGCAGTATCGGTTTTAGCAATATCCTGCTGTTTTGCCGGTTGATTACATGCCGATGCCGCTACAAGGGCCACAAACAGCAAAATATAGTTTACAATTTTCATTTATTACTTAGTTAGTACGGATAGCTTCAACCGGATCGAGCCTTGAGGCAAAATACGCGGGAATAATTCCCGATATTACGCCTATCCCAATGGAATAACTTAAACCAATGATAATATTTTCGGCCCCAAGTATTACTTGTACATCAAATGCAGCTTTAATACCAAACGTTAAAAAATAAACAAGTAAAAGGCCTACCAGCCCACCCATTATACAAAGGGCAACTGATTCTATTAAGAACTGTAATAATATGAAATAGTTTTTAGCACCTAATGATTTTTGGATCCCGATGATGTTCGTACGCTCTTTTACCGATACAAACATGATATTGGCAATACCAAATCCCCCAACCAGCATCGAAAATAAGCCTATAATAAAACCGCCTTTGTTTAATACATTAAAAACTTTATCCAGCTCCTGCGTTAACATGGTGGTGCGGTTAAGGGCAAAGTTATCTTCCACACCCGGTCTGAGGCTTCTGATAGAGCGCATTAACCCCCTTATCTCACTTTCAACATCATCTGTAGGGATTCCCTCCTTTCCCCGCACAATAATAGATGGGCGGTATTTTTCATTCTGCACATCAATCAGGTTGTGGGCAAAATTCAATGGCAGTAAAACTTCTTTATCGGTTGATATGCCCAGCATATCCTTACCCTGTTTTGAAAACACCCCTACCACGGTTACATAGCGGCCCATTACTTTTATCTGCTTACCAACGGCATCGCCGCCGGGGAAAAGGTTTTGGGCAATATCATAACCAATATCTGTAATAGGGGCTCCTGTTTTCGATTCAATCTCGGTAAAATACCGACCGGCTGCAAAATCAAAGTTCCAGGTTTTATCGTGATCCTGTGATGCGGCATCTATCTGCGCGCCCTCAACAGTATTACTTTTATATTTAATAGTACGGTTATCAATACCGATCTCGTAAGATAATGCTTCGGCAGTTTGACTGCGGCGCGATAGTTCATTAAAATCTTTAAGCTTAGCTACCGGTCTTTGCAGGTATTTCCACCACGGAAAATCGCTGCCGCCTACCCAGGGCCATTTTTCAACATAGATACTATTGTTGCCCAGCTTGTTTACACTGTTTTGCAAATTGTTACGCAAGGTATCCACCGCCGAAAACACCGCTATAATGGTAAATATACCTATAGTAACACCAAGCAATGAAAGCGTTGTACGAATCTTGTTCTGTCTTAATGCATCATATGCAAACAAAAAGCTTTCCCCTAAAAGTTTTAAAAACAACATATCTATATATGATTACACGGATTACAATGTGATTTCACCGGTTTTTTAATGATTTTATTGAATTGTAAATCAAATTACCAAAAACAATGTTATGGGTTAGACGATGATACACATATTAAGTTACATTATTATTTTGTTTTAGTAAAAAGCCCCAATCGGCGTAATCAACAAAATATCAATGTAATCAACAAAATATTACGTACATTTGCGCCCTGAAAATTCATATACATAAACATGAAATTATCTCAATTTAAATTCAATTTACCAGATTCATTAATAGCGCACAATCCATCAACAACCCGCGACGAAGCGCGCTTAATGGTTTTACACAAGGATTCTGGAAAAATTGAACATAAAATATTTAAAGACGTACTTGATTATTTTGACGATAAGGATGTTATGATCCTTAACAACACCAAAGTATTCCCTGCGCGTTTGTATGGAAATAAAGAAAAAACAGGCGCCACAATTGAGGTTTTTTTGCTGCGCGAATTAAACAAAGAATTGCGTTTATGGGATGTATTGGTTGATCCGGCCCGTAAAATACGAGTTGGTAACAAATTATATTTTGGTGATGACGACCTTTTAATTGCCGAGGTTGTTGATAATACCACCTCACGCGGCCGTACCATCCGCTTTTTATTTGACGGGACTGACGAAGAATTCCGCCGCAATGTGGAGATCCTGGGCGAAACACCATTGCCAAAATATATTAAGCGCAAGGCTACCGCCGAAGATAAAGAGCGCTATCAAACTATTTTTGCCAAGCATGAAGGCGCCGTTGCAGCCCCTACCGCTGGTTTACACTTTAGCCGCGAGCTAATGAAACGCCTTGAATTAAAAGGCGTTGAATTTGCCGAGGTTACCCTGCACGTTGGCTTAGGCACTTTCCGCCCGGTTGAGGTTGAAGATTTAACCAAGCACAAAATGGACTCGGAGCAATTTATCATCGAGCAAAAACAAGCTGATATTGTAAACCGTGGTATTGAACGTAAAACACGTATATGCGCTGTAGGTACTACTTCAATGCGCGCTATTGAATCGGCAGTATCGGCAGGCAAAACACTTAAAGCCGCTAATGACTGGACCAGCAAGTTCATTTTCCCTCCGTATGATTTCAGCATAGCCAACTCTATGATCACCAACTTCCACACGCCTGAGTCAACATTATTGATGATGGTATCGGCATTTGGCGGTTACGAGTATGTAATGAATGCTTATGAAGTTGCAGTTAAAGAAAAATACCGTTTTTACAGCTATGGCGATGCCATGCTAATCATCTAAATTTGAGATTTTAGATTTCAGATGTGAGATATGAGACTTAGGATTCATATCTCATTTTTTTTGTTTTAGATTTGTATTTAAAGACATGTCATCCTGAACTTGTTTCAGGAAACCACAGGACAGGTATCACCGCATGAAGTAAAATTAGCACGTGGGTTGCCGAAACAAGTTCGGCATGACATTGCAGGTTAAAATTTATGGAAAACCCTAATCTCAAATCTCATATCTCAAATCTCATATCTAAATACGTTATCATAGTTGCCGGCGGTTCCGGTACCCGGATGGGGGCTTCAGTTCCAAAACAGTTCCTGTTGGTTAATGGATTGCCTGTGCTAATGCATACTATGCGGGCTTTTCATAACTCAGATGTTAACACCGATATCATTCTTGTGCTTCATGCCGATTTTCATGCATACTGGAATGAGCTATGTACCGAACATACTTTCACCATCCCCCATCTTTTAGTGGCCGGTGGTGAAACCCGTTTTCACTCGGTAAAAAACGGATTGGATAAAATACAATGTGCTGATGACGCGCTCATCGCAGTACATGACGCCGTACGCCCGCTCACCACCGCCGCAATTATTAAAACATCATACAACCATGCCCGTGAGTATGGCAATGCGGTAACAGCCGTTAAAAGCCGCGATTCGGTGAGGCAGGTAATTGGCGGCAGGTCGGTAAGTTTATTAAGGGATCATATCTACCTGGTGCAAACCCCGCAAACATTCAGGGCCGCATTGTTAAGAAAAGCATATGAACAAGCGTTTAACCCCAAATTTACAGATGATGCAAGCGTAGTGGAGGAATTAGGCGTCGAAATCCAACTCACAGCCGGTGATCACGAAAACATAAAAATCACCTTCCCGGGGGATATTGCCATTGCCGAGTTGCTTTTAACCAAAAAAGGCCACTGATTTAAAATCAATGACCTTGTATTTTCTCACCGGGTGTTATGCTCTCCGGATAACGCCCAATAGTACAGCTATAATAGCAATCACTAAAAGTATGTGAATTAAACCACCACCAAATGGGTGAATAAAATATCCGAACAGCCATCCTACTACCAGGATAACTGCGATGATGTACAACAAGCCTCTCATTTTGTTAGGTTTTAATTGATAAATGTATTCTGTTTATCACTAAAATCATTCCAAAAAACAGGGGCGAATAAAATAGCCCTTGAAAAAGGGCTATTTATGCAGATTAATACTCGTCTTCGTTAAAAAAGAAATCATCTTTAGTCGGGTAATCCGGCCATATTTCTTCTATATTTTCATACGGTTCACCATCGTCTTCCAGTGCCTGCAGGTTTTCAATCACCTCCACAGGAGCTCCTGAACGAATAGCATAGTCAATTAATTCATCTTTTGTTGCGGGCCATGGCGCATCTTCAAGGTGAGATGCTAATTCAAGTGTCCAATACATGTTTCTATATATTTTATATTTATCAGTAAATTTACTTTTTCGCAAAAGTATAATAATTTCAATTGGAATATCAATTTTTTTTTCACATAATTAAATGCGCGGTATCCATTGATTTTCAGGTAAATTATGCTCATTTGCAATCTTACGGGCCAAAGTGAATAGGTAATCGCTCAACCTGTTCAGATAAATATTCACTTTTTCGTCAACTGTACTTTCATTAGCTAATTGCACAGTTACACGCTCCGCCCGGCGGCAAATACATCTTGCAATATGGCAAAACGAAATGGCATTATTACCACCCGGTAAAATAAAATGACGCAACTCGGGCAATTGTTCATTCATGGCGTCCATTTCCTGTTCCAACAACTCTACGTCTTCCATATGCAGATCTGGTATTACCATTTTTGATCGCTCCGGATCTGCCGCCAGCGACGAGCCTATTGTAAACAACCTGTCCTGTATCTGCTTCAATATTTCCCTATCATGTATGGTAATATCCTGACCGCTGATGAGGCCTATATAGGAGTTTAGCTCATCAACAGTACCGTAGCTCTCTATCCGTAAATGGTATTTGGCTACACGGGTACCGCCTATCAATGATGTAAACCCCTTATCCCCCGTTTTAGTATATATCTTCATATATTTAATTAAAGTGAATATATAATTTTTACAATAAATACGGTAATTTAAAATTCATGCGCCGAATCTAAATATTACCGGTTTCGCTTTTTAGTATAATTTTTGCTGATGAAACGCAGTTTATTAAATGATAGCTTTAAACTTGCATTTGCAATACAATCAAATACTGTATATCTATAAAAATTATGAAATCGATTATATTATCCTCTAAATTAGTTTTGATAGCAGCTTCTACCCTCGTAATTTCGGCATTTAGCTGTGGTGGCAGCGCCGGTACAAAAAAGCCTGCTGATACAGCAGCAGCGGCTCTGCCAAAAGCATCCATCAGCAATATCCTCACGGAGAAACAGTTTAATGAGCTTTTCCCTCAACGCGACAAATTTTACACCTATGCGGCGTTTATAAAAGCTGCCGACGAACTGGGGCAGGTTAAAGTTAAAATTACCCGGCGGGCAGTATCGGTTTACCAGTTTATTCGTACAGATAAAAAAACGGGCAAAACAACCGTTGTACGCCAGGATGGCGATTGGAATGAGGAATGGGCAAAAAAGAAACCCGACAGCTCCTTTACCGTGGATTATGGAGAGTTTTGCACCGCCTTTGGTGCCGACGTAAATAAAAAAGAGCTGGCTGCCTTCTTCGCGCAGATAGCCCATGAAACCCGCCATGGCATGAACGGCAGTTACGACGATGGCCTGATGCTGATACATGAAAGCAATACATCCAACACCTATATTTCTGATAGTGATGAATACCCTCCTGTAGCCGGTAAAAAATATTATGGCCGCGGCCCGATGCAATTAAGTTATAATGGCAACTATGGCTATGCATCAAACTGTATTTTTGGCGATCCAAAAATATTATTAAACAATCCCGAATTGGTAGAAACAGACCCTGTTGTAGCCTTTAAAGCCGCTATTTATTTTTGGATGACACCAGAAACGCATAAACCATCTGCGCATGATGTAATGACTGGTAAATGGCAGCCCACCGCCAACGACAAAGCACATGGCCGTACTACCCCAGGCTTTGGCATGACCATTAATATTGTTAATGGTGACGTAGAATGCGGTAAAGGCGATAACGTATATGGTATGAACGACAGGATTGGTTTTTATCAGTTTTTTTTGAAAAAGATGGGCATCAGTGACCCTAACTGCGCCTGCTCTTGCGGTAAAATGGAGCCATATAAGTATTAATATTCTTATATTTAGCTTTCCGGTTATTTTATTACAAATGTGCTGTAACAGGTGTTTCAGTTTTTAATTTTCGATAAGAGTTGTAGGTTTAATAAATGATGGTAGTGAACTTACTGACTTTTACAGTATCTATTGTAATGTCGATTAACACCAATGTTAAGATGGACACTATTGATTATTGGCATGTACTATATAATAACAAAACGATTGCAGAATTTAATGAAGTTGAGAAAACTTTTCCGATTGTTATAAAAAGGGCATCCATAAAGTCCCGTGACACACTTAAAGTAATGTACGGTAAAGACACGCCAAAAGATGATTGCAAAACTGGATTATATATTTTAATTAACTATAAAAAAATAATTCTGGCTAATGGAAAGGGGAACTTCACTCCTTTGAAAACTGTGGTCAAAAACATTTTATCTATAAGCCAGACCTATAATTCTAAAATGATCGACGTATATTATTTTGACGACAGGGTTAATAAACTAATCTTCCAATTAAAAATTGAATAACATTCGATCAATATTTCGCACCTCTGAAATTCTACAATTTGTGATTGGTTGACTTAAATGTAAAAAATTCCGAAAGGACCAGCCTTTCGGAATTTTTCTATCTTAAAGTCTTTTGTCTTAAAGTCCTTTATCCAAAGGTTCCTTACTCCAAAAATCTATTTCTTTGCCTGTTGTTGATTTCTCATCATTTCCTCCATACGGGCCTGGAAACCTGATTTTTTCTTCTTGGTATCCTCTGGTTTCTTTTTGTTTTCCTGGATCTGGGCATGGATCTTTTTATCATCAACCATAAATTTAATCAGGTATTGTTGTAAAAAGGTAAGCATGTTGGCCAAAAAGTAGTAATAATTTAAACCTGATGGATAGCTGTTAAGGGTGAAAAGGAATATAAGGGGAGTAATGTACCCAATATATTTCATCTGCCCGGTTGCGCCCGAGATCTGGTTGTTAAAGTAGGTATAAATCAAAGTTGATATCGTCATCAGCAAACACATTAAGCTGATGTGATCAACTCCACCTATAAGTGCTATAGGAGCAAACTTAATTACCGAATCATAGGTGGATAGGTCATGCATCCATAAAAAGTTTTCGCCGCGCAGCTCAAATAAGCTTGGGAAAAACTTAAAGAATGCGATTACTATAGGCATTTGTATCAGCAATGGCAAACAGCCGCCTAATGGGTTTACTCCTGCCTTTTTATAAAGCTTGAGGTATTCCTGCTGTAAAAGTGTTGGGTTATCCTCGCCAACTTTTGTCTTTATCTCGTCCATCTCGGGCTTCAGCACACGCATCTTGGCCATCGAAAGGTATGATTTGTAGGTAAGCGGCGATAGTGCCAGTTTAAGTGCAATGGTTAAGGCTAAAATGATAAGGCCGTAGTTCCAGTTAAACTGGTTAAGAAAGTTAAATACGGGTAATACCGCAAACTGGTTAATGTATTTTAACGGCCCCCAGCCCAGGTTAACCAATTTTTGCAAATCAGAACCTTGCTTCTGCAGGGTGTTAAAACGGTTTGGACCAAAATAAAATTCAAGCGGCACACTACCATCTGCCGTACGCGCCAAAGTAAGATCGGCCTTCATCTGCCTGACGTCGGCAGTATCGGCCACCTCGGTTACAGCTGCAAGGTTTGATTTGCTTATACCATTTTTAGCGATTAGTACGTTAGAGAAAAAGTGCTGTTTAAAAGCAACCCAGGTCATCTTTTTATCACTTATCTCCTTTTGGTCGTCTTTGGTTTCGCTTAAATAATCTACAACGCCATCGGTATTTAAATAATAAACAGTAGTATACTGGCGCTCCTGCTTCATATCCTTTTCCTGTTTGTGCAGGCTGGCTGCCCAGTTAAGGTTAACACTGCTGCTATTGGCAATAACGCCATCAAGCCCGGTAGGTTTAATGGTTAAGCCCAATTTAAAGCCGGTGCCTTTTAAGCTGTATATATAATCAATATACTGGGTTGGGCTATAGCTTAAACGCAGGGTAATTGAGGCCGAATCCTTTTCGGCAACTTTTAAATCTGATGCGTTTGGAGTAAAATAATATTCGTCGGTGTTTATTTTTTTATCGCCAACATTAAAGTTCAACCCAAAATGCGCTTTATCGCCGCTGAATAATACAAGGGGCTTTTTATCAAAGGTTTTATAATTCTTTAATTCAACCGAAGCTACTTTACCACCTTTTGTGTTCAGCTTAACCAATAATTCCTGGTTTTCAATAGTAATCAGTTTCTCGCTACCTACTGATGCCGCGCCAAACGGACTTTTTAAAGTTGCAGAATCGGCCACGGTTTTAGCGGCCACTTTACTGGTATCAAATTTTGCAGCCGCAGGGGTATTTGCTTTGGCCAAACCGGCTTTTTTCAAAGAATCCTGTTGTTGTAAAAGGTGTTCTTTTTTTAATTCGGCATCAGATGGCTTTAAAAAGTAAATAGAGCCAGCTATTATAGCCATGATCAGGAATAATCCTGTAAAGGTATTTTTATCCATTATCTATCGTATCGTACAATTAACTTATTTCTTACGGGCATAAGCCAGTGAAGCGGCGACAAAGTTAATAAAAAGTGGGTGCGGATTTGCAACTGTTGATTTTAATTCTGGGTGAAATTGCGAACCTACAAAAAACGGGTGGTTTTTAAGCTCCACAACCTCTACCAAATTATTCTCGGGATTAATACCAGAAGGGGTTAAACCGGCGGCTTCGTACTGCTTTAAGTAATCATTATTAAACTCGTAACGGTGGCGGTGCCTTTCGGATATGCTGGTTTTGCCATATATAGCCGCAGCCTTACTGTTCTTTTTCAATTCGCAGGCGTAAGCACCAAGGCGCATGGTACCGCCTTTGTTGGTGATGGTTTTCTGCTCTTCCATCATGCCAATAACCGGATGAGGGGTATCGGGGCTCATTTCGGTACTGTTGGCATTTTCCAGGCCCAAAACATTACGGCCAAACTCCACAACCGCGCATTGCATGCCCAAACAAATACCAAAGAAAGGTATGTTGTTTTCGCGAACATAACGGATAGCTTCAATTTTACCTTCAAAACCGCGCTCGCCAAAACCTGGTGCAACCAGTACGCCGTGCATGCCTTTAAGCTTTTCTATAGCGTTCTCAGGCGTTAAGCTTTCTGACGGAATATACTCTACCCTTACCTTACACTCTTTGGTAGCACCCGCGTGTATAAATGCCTCGGTAATGGATTTATAAGCATCCGGCAATTCAACATATTTACCTACCAGCGCTATGCGTACATCGGCCGTAGGGTTTTTTAAACGGCCCAGGAAATCTTTCCAGCTATCCAGGTTAGGCTCGTTCTTGTGCGATAATTTTAATTTAGTTAATACTGTTTTATCTAACTGCTCTTTTAGCATCAATAACGGCACATCGTAAATGGTTGATGCGTCTATCGATTCGATAACAGCATTGATATTCACATTACAAAAAAGCGCGATTTTTTTGCGAATATCGGGTGTTAAATGATGTTCGGTACGGCAAACCAGGATATCCGGCTGAATACCATATTCAAGCAGCATTTTTACCGAGTGCTGAGTTGGTTTGGTTTTTAATTCGCCTGCAGCCGCCAGAAATGGAACCAACGTAAGATGAATTACCAATGAGTTACCAGACCCTGTTTCCCACCTGAACTGGCGTACAGCTTCGATGTAGGGTAACGATTCAATGTCACCTACGGTACCACCTAATTCGGTAATCACAATATCATATTCGCCACTCTCGCCCAATATGCGGAAGTTGCGTTTAATCTCGTCTGTAATGTGGGGTACTACCTGTACGGTTTTACCTAAAAAAGCACCTTCACGCTCTTTATTGATCACATTTTGATAAATACGACCGGTAGTGATGTTATTGGCTTTTGATGTTGGGGTATTTAAAAAGCGTTCGTAGTGACCAAGGTCCAGATCTGTTTCGGCACCATCCTCGGTTACGTAGCATTCACCATGCTCATAAGGGTTCAATGTTCCCGGATCGATATTGATATAGGGATCAAACTTTTGGATAGTAACACGGTAACCGCGCGATTGTAGTAGTTTGGCTAATGAAGCGGAGATAATACCTTTTCCCAACGACGAGGTAACGCCACCCGTAACAAAAATATATTTAGTCATGATTTTTTTGAAAAATGGCTGCGGTTTTAGGCCGGAACCAAATGTTTGTGTACGGGATACAAAAGTAAGAAAATTTTCAGGCTTTGCTTTACTTGTTGAGAAAAAACGGCGTATCAAAATCACTTTGTCCGACTTTCTGCTTTTAACTTGTTTTAAATGAACAAATTAAAAGGATGAAAGCCTACACGCTTTCCTTTTGCCGGCTGTACTTTGCAATTTTACGGTGAAGCTCGTTTGGATTAAACGGCTTACTCACATAATCGTTCATCCCAACGGTAAATGCCATATCCTGGATATCTAGCATGGCCGATGCGGTGAGGGCTATAATAGGCAAATTCTTATACTTTTCGCCGGGAAGTTCCCGTATGGCTGTTGTGGTTTGATAGYCATCCATCTCGGGCATTTGAAGATCCATCAAAATCATATCGTAATCGTGCGTTTGCACCAGCATTAAAGCAATTTGCCCATTTTCGGCAACATCACATTCAATATCCCATTGTTTCATGAAATGCTTGGCCAGTATAACATTTATCTGGTTGTCTTCGGCAATAAGTAATTTAGTACCTTTAAGGCTCTTTAAATTGTAAAACTCGTCGCTTTCTGATGTGCTGCTCAATTGTTTTTTACTATTTTTAAACGTTAGGCTAAACTTAAAAACAGATCCTTTATTGTATTCGCTTATAACCGTAATTTGGCTGCCCAACAATTGTAAAAGGCGTTTTGTAATAGTAAGGCCCAGGCCTGTACCACCATATTTGCGGGTAGTGTCGGTACTGGCCTGGTTAAAGCTTTCAAAAATATGCTCAATTTTATCGGGCATAATACCTATCCCGGTATCGGCAATTTCAAAATCAATGGTTGACTTATCTTCGTCACACCACGCTAACGATGCGGTAATCGTTACCTTTCCCTTATTTGTAAACTTTACAGCATTGCTTATCAGGTTGGTTAATATCTGCCCTAAACGTACCGGATCGCCAATGATCGCATTAGGCAAATCCTGATCCATCATTAGTTTTATCTGGATATTTTTTTCGTTGGCTTTTTGAAGCAGTGCCAGCCTGATATTTTTTGTAAGATCAGTAATACTAAAATCAACCTCTTCAAACTCAACTTTACCGGCCTCTATTTTACTAAAATCAAGTATATCATTAATAAGTACCAGCAGGTTTTCTGCCGAAAATTTCAGGAACCCTAAAAATTCCATTTGCTCGGGTTTAGGATCCTGGTGAATAAGCAAATGAGTAAAACCAATCACCGCGTTCATCGGCGTACGTATCTCATGACTCATGATGGATAGAAACTGCGCCTTGGCCATAGCAGCCTTTTCGGCTAATTCCTTTGAATTGATCAGGGCTACCTCCAATTCTTTGGCTTTAGCTATCCGGTCCTGCAAAAAGCTTATAATATGGATAATATCATCGTCAGAATCAGAAAGTTTTAGTTCAACATCAGGACTGAGGGTTTTAATCGCCTCTTTTAATTGCGAAATGGATCGCTGCCTGATCTCGTTTTCCGCCTTAAGATTATCTGTTACCGAAAGATATTCGCGCTCGCTGATATTGAAAGCATGATCGGCCAGTTTTATTGATTTATCAAAATTTTTAAAACTGGTGCTTACAGCATTCAAAAAAAGTAAAACAGCATCATCTTCCAGGTATTGTACCGGAAACAGTTTTTTAATCTGTTTATCTAACAAGGGATGATAATCCATAACTATTGCTCGGTAAAAGTGGTAATGGTCATGGTTTGGTTATGTAGTTCGCAGTTGGAGCCTTTATTTAAAGGAGATAGCTCGCCGTAAGAGTAAAAACCAGCGATAATAGTATTATCACCAAACATTTCTTTAGCTGCTATAAGTTCATCTTCGGTGCGTTCATTGAGTACCAGCTTACGCCCCACACAGCTTACCATTATGGCAAGCTCGGTTGCTGGCGTACTATCACTTGCATCAGTTGCTGCTGCCGAGGAGGCATTGATTAGTTTTGCAAAATTAGCCTTCATGAGGCGCACCTTGCCGCCTTCGGGCAGGTTACCGGCAAAGGTCATTGATTTTTCATCCTCATTTACACTCAATATGGTGCGCACAAGCATTTTATTATCTAAACTATCGGTGCTCAATGATAGCGGGAATAACAAAGCCGAGCCGGGTAGTTCTTTAACATACTCGCCTAAATATTCCTTGTATAAATCAAGAGCGCTTTTATTATCGATCTCAAATAACACATTTTTATCAGATTTAGTGATCGTTCTCTGCGGACCAAATTCTTCCCAGCCGCCATTCGAGCCGTGATTAACAACCAGGCTATCGCCGTAAAAACCAACAGCAATAATATTGCCTTGCGAAGGCACCGCGTTAAGCCCGGTAAATGTGCTGGTAAACCGGGCCGCATCGCCGGCAAGTCCGCCGGTAACAGGCACCTTACCCGGATTGGTATCATTAAAACCGGCAACCAGTTCGCTGCCATTTATATGTGTACCATCAGATATAACAAAAACACTATTCAGGTTTTTTTTATCAAGCTGTAGCATAAGATACTTACCTGTTTCGTAGCTGTTGGTATGGTTGCTTACATGCGTAGCCGTAGCGACAATAGTCGATTTTTCAAATTCAATAGCGGTGGCAACTATACTATCGTCATAAACTTCACTATCAATGATCTCGCCAGAGGTTGATGCGAAAACAATGCTGGCCGTTGGATAACTTATTTTGAGATAATTGAAAACTTCTGGTGCTATAATTAATTGGGGAGCGCCAAAAACAAATACCAACTGGCAACTTTCGGCATTAAACTCAGGATCAGCAAAATAGCTGCTCCAACTATTATTTATAAAATGAAGCTGATTGATGTGCATAGGTTTAAATTGTTATATCAAAGAAACTGAGTGAATGTAATAATTAAAAAGAAAATAATTATCTTAAAATTAACATTAATACATCTATGGTTTCTGTAAAATTCGTCACTGTACCTTACTTATATTATGTCCCATAGTTTAATAGCTATTTTATACATACACCTGTAAGCGTAACAATAACCGCGTAACAGTTATACGCTATTTATTTGATAAAGTTTATTATTTAAAAAAGCACAATTAACAGCCTTAAGCTTCTTCACATTACCTGCTTAAAATCAATAAGTTAAATTCTGTTAAAAGGTGTTAACAGATGTTAATCTGCATAGTATTTTGGCAATTTACATCGAAATTGTACCTCATTAACATATGGTAAAACTTTTACAACCTAATTTATGATAAAGTACAACAAGATCAATAACCTGTTAGGCTGGCTATGCCTGGTAATAGCCTTAAGCACTTATGTTTTAACCTTAGAGCCATCGGTTAGCTTTTGGGATTGCGGCGAATTTATAGCCTGCGCTTACCGGCTCCAGGTATCGCACCAGCCGGGCTATCCTATGTTTGCCATGCTGGGTAAAGTATTTTCGCTGCTGTCTATGGGCGATAATACCAAAGTACCCTATTTTACCAACCTTGGTTCGGCCTTTGCAAGCGCTGCCACGGTAATGTTTTTGTTCTGGACAATTACCGCACTGGCAAAAAAGCTGCTGATTGCAAAAGGCGAAACGCCTGCACAATCGCAGCTGATTGCGATAATGGGGGCCGGCCTGGTTGGTGCTTTAGCATTTGCCTATACCGATACCTTCTGGTTTTCGGCTGTTGAAACTATTGTGTTTGCCCTTTCATCATTATGTACAGCCGTGGTATTCTGGGCCATTTTAAAATGGGATGCCCACGCAGACGAACCCGGTGCCGATAAATGGATAGTATTGATTGCTTACATCATGGGTTTATCCATAGGCATACATTTATTAAACCTGTTAACCATTCCGGCTATTACTATGGTTTATTATTTACGCAGGTATAAAAAGCCTTCGGTAAAAAGCGGTATAGTGGTATTTATGCTTAGCATTGTAATACTAGCTTTGGTGCAATACGGCATCAGGGAATACACCATTAAAATAGCGGCCCGGTTCGACCTCTTTTTTGTGAATACCCTGGGCTTAGGCTTTGGCAGCGGGGTTGTTTGTTTTGTACTCCTAATCATTGCTTTATTAACTGCGGGTATTTCGTACAGCATCCGGCATAAAAAACCGGCCTTGAACCTTGCATTGGTATGTTTAACGTTCATCTATTTCGGCTACGGGTCTTTTGTTTATATCCCTATCCGGGCCACTGCCAATACCGATCTGAATAACTCGCATCCCGATAATGCTTTTACCCTTAACGATTATCTTAACCGCATCCAGTACGGAGAAACCCCGCTGCTTTACGGCCCGTACTATGATGCCAAAGTTATTGATCAGCAGGATGGTAAAAACCTGTATCGCAAGGGTAAAGACAGCTATGAGATATCCGGAAAAAAGGTGGTTACAACCTATGATCATAATACCATCATCCCCCGCATGCATAGTACCGAAGGCGACCCGCAATATGCTCAGAATGTACAATTTTACAAGCAATGGCTGCAGTTAGCCGACGGGCAAAGCCCCACTTTTGCCGACAATATGAACTGGATGCTGAGCTGGCAGATGTACCAGATGTACTGGCGCTACTTTTTATGGAACTTTGTTGGCAGGTATAACGATGCCGACGGGCAAACCAGCACCATGGCGATTAATGGCAACTGGACGTCGGGCTTGTTTGATAGCGGTAAACATTTGCCCAAATCTGTAACTGGTTCCAATACCTATACGCCGTTATATGCATTACCCCTTGTTATTGGTTTATTGGGAATGGCTTATCATATTAAACGCAAAAAAGCTGATGCCATGGTGATAGGTCTGCTTTGGTTTTTTACAGGCCTGGCCATTGTGTTGTATGTAAACCAGGCCAACATACAGCCGCGCGAACGCGATTATTCATACGTTGGCTCTTTCTACGCCTTTGCCATTTGGATAGGTTTAGGGGTGCTGGCGATAAACGATTTTATTAAGCAAAGGGTAAGCCCGCGCGGCGCGGCACTGGCTTCGGTTGTAGTTTGCTTGCTGGTAGTGCCTGTTTTAATGGCCAGGCAGGAATGGGGCGGCCATGACCGGTCGACCAAAATGACGCCGCACGATATGGCTTACAACTTCCTGATATCGTGCCCCAAAAATGCCATATTGTTTACCAACGGCGATAATGATACGTACTCGTTATGGTACGACCAGGAAGTGGAAGGTGTACGGCCCGATGTAAGGATAGTTTGTACCAGCCTGTTTAGCGGCGATTGGTATATACACCAGATGCAGCGGCCCATGAACCAATCGGCCCCTTTGCCTATTACCATGCCTTTTGACAAATACAAGCAGGGCATACGCGATGTAATAGCTTATAGCGATGCCAAAATACCCGGCTTTGTTGATTTAAAGGATGTATTTGATTTTATAACATCTGATGACGACCGTACCAAAGTACAATACCAAAGCGGCGAAACCATGAACTATCTGCCTACCAAAAACTTTAAATTAAGCGTTAATCCCGGGCAGCTGGTAAAAAATGGTGCGGTGACTGCCCAACAAAAAGACAAGCTAATCAACAGCATAGAATGGACCTACCCTGCTGGCAATTATTTGTTTAAGGATAAACTGGCCATAATAGATTTACTGGCACACAACAACTGGGAAAGGCCCATTTGTTTTACCATAGGCGTAAGTCCGGAGTACATGATGGGGCTGCAGCCTTACCTGTATAAAGAAGGTTTCGCCTATCGCCTTATTCCTTTTAAAGCCGATACCGCTATTCATGATCAATTGGGCAAGGTAAACAGCCTGGTGATGTATAATAACGTGATGAACAAGTTTAAATTCGGCAATTTTAAACATGCCAGGTATTTGGATGATGTGAGCAAAACGGAGTTTTATCCATTCATGGAAAGCACCTTTCATGACCTTGCCCAGGGACTGATCAAGGATGGAAGGAATGACCTGGCCCTGAATACCCTGCATAAATTTGACCAGGAGATGCCCGACATAAACCCCAATATTGATACCGCCCACCGCAAACTGCTGTTGGCCCAATTGGCCTATAAGCTTGATGATAAAGAGCTGGCTAACCGCTATGTAAAAGGTGTAGATAATTACCTTACCGATCAGCTGGCTTACAACTATACCCTGTTACAAAATAAACCCGAAGCCTTGAATGTTGGCGAAGTACAGTTTCAGCTATATGTTTTAAATGGCCTGGTAAATACCACAAAAGCCTATAACGAAACAGGGCTGCATAAACAATTCCTGGATCAGTTAAATGATTATGGGAGTAAATTTGCTGTGTTGGAGAATAGATAACGTAAAAGCCGAAATTATATTTATCAAACAAGACTACTAACCGCGACCTCATTGCGAGGAACGAAGCAATCCCCGATTTGCAAATCCGCTCTGTACAGTTTGGGGTTGCTTCGTACCTACCTATGACAAGTTGTAGAATCCCAGACTTACGAAGTTTTAAAAACTTCGTAAGTCTTTCGCCGATTTGTCATTCCCCCTTCAGAGTCCACGGATTTTATAACTCGCAATGACGTGGTTGTTGTACGTTTGTTATCACATCACCCATACCAACCACAGCTGCAAACCTGCAACGGCGTTATTTGAAACAGCCCAGTTTCTCCAGATCAGCAGGCACATCAACCGAATGAGTTTCCAGTTCGGTTTCGGCAACTTTAATGCGATAGCCGTTTTCAATCCAGCGCAGCTGTTCAAGGCTTTCGGCTTTTTCGAGGTCGGAAACGGGAAGTTTGGTAATCTGTTGCAGTATATCGGCACGGTAACCGTAAATGCCTATATGCTTAAAATAAGTATGATGTTTAAGCCAGTTATCCGGTTGCTGGGCACGGATATGCGGCAATGTAGCGCGGGAAAAATATATCGCTTCTGATAATTTATTTATCACCACTTTGGGCGAGTTATAATTAAAAAGCTCTTCTGTAGAAGTTATTTTTTTTATCAGTGTAGCTATCTGTGTATCTGTATCCATAAAACAGGACACCAGTTTGGCAATCTGCTCTGGGTTGATATAAGGTTCATCGCCCTGGATGTTGATAATTACATCGTATTCGGGATGCAACCGGGCTACCTCGGCGCAGCGGTCGGTTCCGCTCTCGTGGTATTCGGCCGTCATTACGGCTACACCGCCAAAGGCATGCACATGATTAAAAATGCGGTCGTCATCGGTAGCTACAATAGCTTCGGCTACGTTAGTACAACATTTAACCTGTTCATAAACCCGCTGAATCATGCTTTTACCGGCAATATCAACCAATGGCTTACCCGGAAAACGGGAAGATGCATAACGGGAAGGGATAATGCCTAATATTTTCATTTTTATGTCGCGGGTTACCGGCTGCGGGCCTTTTTAGTTATCTAATCGGAAGATCAAAATTAAAAATAAATAACTCACACTTCAATATTATATTATCTGCTATACACGAAACAGGCAACCCTAACCCCAATTAAAACAGCCCATTAATTTCACGCTCAATCAGCTGAACTATGGTAGCCATATCTTCGGTTTTATTGGCAAAATCAAGGTTATCCTTATCAAGTATAAGCAATTTACCCAGCTTATAGTTTTTAATCCATTTATCGTACTTCTCGTTCAGTTTGGATAAATAATCTAAACGGATCCCTATTTCATATTCCCTGCCCCTGCGCTGGATGTTACTTACTAGGGTTGGCACCGATGCTTTCAGGTATACCAGCAGATCGGGCGGTTTAATAAACTCGGTTATATTATTAAATATAGATTCGTAATTTTCGTAATMGCGGGTGGTCATGAGGCCCATATCGTGCAGGTTCTCGGCAAAAATATAAGCATCCTCGTAAATGGTACGGTCCTGCAAAATATTATGCCCGCTTTTTTGAATATCAATGATCTGGCGGTAACGGCTGTTAAGGAAATAGATTTGCAGGTTAAAGCTCCAGCGTTTCATATCGCTGTAAAAATCCTCTAAATAAGGGTTATTATCTACAGCTTCAAATACCGGCTCCCATCCATAATTATGGGCCAGCATTTCTGTTAAAGTGGTTTTACCCGCGCCTATATTTCCTACAATAGCTATGTGCATGCTTATTTTATTTGTTTTGTCTGAACCGTAATTTGTCGAATTTACAGAATTACTTGAATTTTTAAAGGCCCGAAACTTTATTATTCAACTTTTAAATGTTAAAAAAAGCCCTGAAAGGGCTCCTGTTATAAATTCCGAAAATTCTTTAATTCGCTTAATTCGGGTTCAAACGATTTTTAAAAATTCTTAAACCCTATTATTTCCCTTACCTCCCTTATGGTTTTTGAAGCGCTTTCACGGGCTTTATCAGCGCCTAAGCGGGCTACTTTACGCAGATATTCAGCATCACCGGCTATAGCGTTAATCCTATCGCGAATGGGTGCTGTTGCAATGATCATATCCTCGGCCAATTGTTTTTTCAGGTCGCCGTAGCGGATGCTCATTGTGTTATATAAGTTATCAAAATGAGCCAATGTATMCACCGATGAAACAACTTTCATCAGATCGAACAGGTTTTGGATCTCCTGTGGTTTGTTTTGATTTTCTGTTGTCGGGCCGGAATCAGTCACGGCGCGCATCACTTTCTTTTTGATAACTTCGGGCGTATCGCCAAGAAAAACGGCATTCCCCTCCCCTTCTGATTTCCCCATTTTACCCTTGCCATCAAGTCCCGGAATTTTTACCAGGTTGCTGCTATAATTAAAAGCATAAGGCTCGGGAAAATAATCGTGGTTATACAGCCGGTTAAACCGGTTGCCAAAGGTGCGGGCCATTTCCAGGTGTTGCTCCTGATCCTTACCAACAGGCACTTTTGTAGCTTTATGAATAATGATATCTGCCGCCATCAATACCGGGTAGGTAAGCAAACCGGCGTTCACATTCTCGGGATTGGCGCGTACTTTATCTTTAAATGAAGTACTGCGTTCCAGCTCGCCAAGGTAGGCGTTCATGTTTAAATACAGGTATAGTTCGGCTATTTCGGGCACATCTGACTGTACGTAGATGGTAGCTTTTTCCGGGTCGATACCGGCCGCAAGATACTCTACCAAAACCTGCTTTACATTACTGTGCAGGTTGGCAGGTGTTGGATGCGTGGTTAACGAATGCAGGTCGGCAATAAAAAAATAGCAGTTAAATTCATTCTGCATTTTTATAAAGTTTTGCAAAGCCCCGTAATAATTCCCCAAATGCAAATTTCCGGTTGAACGAATGCCACTAACAACAGTTTCCATAGGGGCGAAAGTAAGGATTTTTTCTATTTTTGATGACGATGAAAATGATATTGAGAAAAGTGCACGTCTATTTATATGTGATCAGCGTAGCCCTTTCCTACTTAATATTATGGCCTTTTTTCTATTACTTTTCTAAACATCCGTCAAGGTACCACAGCATGAACAAGCTGCGCCGGGTATGGGGTTTCATCAGTTCGGCAATGGTGGGGATATTTTATAAGTTTGATTACGAGGAGCCTATCGACTGGAGCAAAACCTACATCATATGCCCTAATCATACCTCCAACCTCGATATTTCGGCCCTGTGCATACTGGTTAACGGCAATTGCAGCTTTATGGGCAAACAGGAGTTAGCAGATGGTTTGGTAACCAGCCTGTTCTTCCGCTCGGTTGATATCCCGGTTAACAGGGAGAGTAAAATGTCATCTTTCAGGGCGTTTAAAAAAGCAGCCGAAAAACTACAGGAGGGCATATCAATGGTGATATTTCCCGAAGGAATGATAACGGATGATTACCCTCCCCAATTGAGCGAATTTAAAAATGGCCCCTTTCGCCTGGCTATCGAAAATAAGATCACCATTATACCGGTAAGCTCATTAAACACATGGAAAATATTTTGGGATACAGGCACCAAATATGGCAGCAGACCGGGCATTTGCCATTTTTATGTTCATAAGCCCGTTGATACATCAAGCCTGGCCATAGCCGATGCCGACACCCTGCGTGACAAGGTTTATGCTATTATTAAAGATAAGCTTGAACATTCAAATTAGTTAACTGTGAGGCTGTTTAAATGAATAAACAGACCGTCTTTGCGAGGTACGAAGCAATCCCCGATTTAAAGGTCGAACTTACAAATCCGCTCTGTATAGTTTGGGATTGCTTCGTACCTCGCAATGACGGTCTATTATTTATCTATTTTTAAACAGGCTCTAAAGTTTAACCTACCAAAAAAACAGCTATTTTTTTTACATTTKGTGAACATGAAATTAACACTGAAAAAGATCCATACCAATTATTACAGGTATAGCATCGCTTTCTTTTTTACACTATGCTACCCGGCGTTATACGTGCTCAAACAAAAAAAGCGGCGGTACAAATACATTAACCAGGTGAGGCGGCTTATCATATTTTTAAGCTCGGGCATATCAGGTATTTTTTACAGCGCCACCTTTGAAGAACCTGTGGACTGGAAAAAAACTTACGTAATTTGCGCTAACCATACCTCAAACCTTGATGTATCTGCGGTAAGTACCATCTTAAAAAATAACATCTGTTTTATGGGTAAGGAAGAATTACTGACCAACTATGTGCTTGGCTATTTCTTTCGTACTATTGATATTACCGTTAACCGGGAAAGCAAAATGTCATCTTTCAGGGCCTTTAAAACAGCAGCCGAACGTATAAAAAGCGGGGTAAGCGTAGTTATTTTCCCCGAGGCTACTATCCCCAAAGATTATCCCCCCGGATTACAGTCGTTTAAAAACGGACCTTTTCGCCTGGCTATTGAAATGAAAGCGCCTATTTTGCCAATCAGCTCGCTTGATACCTGGAAGGTACTTTGGGATACCGGGAAAGAACATGGCAGCAGACCGGGAATTTGTGATATATTTGTACATAAACCCATTGAAACAGCCCATTTAACGTTGGATGATGCCGACGCGCTGCGCGATGAGGTTTACGCTATTATTAAAGAGAAATTACAAACGGCATGACCATAGATAAAGAAACAGTTGAAAAAGTTGCCCACCTGGCACGCCTGGAACTTAGTGAAACGGAGAAACAGGACATGATTAAAGACATGAGCAAAATTCTTGATTTTATGGCCAAGCTTAACGAGCTGGATACTACCGGAGTGGAGCCCCTGATTTACATGACCGATGGCGCAAATATTTTACGTGAAGATGTAGTGAGACAAACTGTTACGCATGAAGAGGCTTTACAAAATGCGCCTAAGCACGATGAGGATTATTTTTTAGTAGCGAAGGTGATAGAGAAATAATTCAAAATTAAAAAGTCAAAATTAAAAAATGCTTGTTTAGCGGCTGTGTTTTTAGCCATCAGAGCTTTTGACTTTTTAATTTTGAATTTTGACTTTCAATTGTAACATTCCATACCTATCTATAGTCCAAACAAAAAAACATTCATGGAGCCATTAAAAGATAAGCCTTTAATTACCATAAACGAGATAGGACGTAAGTACGTGATAGGTACCGAAGTAATACACGCCCTTAAATCTGTTTCGTTAACTATTAATAAAGGCGAGTTTGTGGCTTTGATGGGTCCGTCTGGTTCGGGTAAATCTACACTGATGAATATTTTAGGTTGTTTGGATACGCCTACCAAAGGTGAGTACATCCTGAACGGGATAAACGTGAGCCACATGACCGATAATGAGCTGGCCGAAGTACGCAACTCCGAGATTGGCTTTGTTTTCCAGACATTTAACTTATTGCCCCGTAACACCGCGCTTGATAATGTTGCCCTGCCTTTAATTTATGCGGGTATTAACAAAGAAAAACGTACAGAACGTGCCACCAACGCGCTAAAAAATGTTGGCTTAGGCAACCGTATAGATCACAAACCTAACGAGCTTTCGGGCGGTCAGCGCCAGCGTGTTGCAGTTGCCCGGGCATTAATCAATAACCCATCCATCATACTGGCCGATGAGCCTACCGGTAACCTTGATACCAAAACATCCATTGAAATTATGGGGCTGATAGAGGATATTCACGCCAAAGGTAACACCATCATTTTAGTAACCCACGAAGAAGACATAGCCCTGCATGCCCACCGCATAGTGCGCATGCGCGATGGCCTGATTGAAAAAGATTACCTGAATCCCGAGGTGCATACCGTGAGCAGGCGAAGCCATGCTCAACCCTCCCCAGAGGAGAGGACCTTATAAGGCTGTGAAAAGTCTCCCCTTTCGGGGGAGATTTAGAGGGGGCTAAAAAATTTAAATAACACTAAAATAATTAGCAAACTTGTATTACATTTGAAATATGTATGCAATTGTTGATATTGAGACTACCGGGGGGCATGCCAGCGCGAATGGCATAACAGAAATTGCGATATGCATACACGATGGTAAAAAGGTTGTTAAACGTTTTGAAACCCTGGTAAACCCTCAACGGGAAATCCCTATCTATATCAGCGCCTTAACCGGCATCACCAATGATATGGTACAGCAGGCCCCGCCTTTTGAAGATGTGGCTGCCGATGTATACCATCTTATCCACGGCAAAATATTTGTTGCCCATAATGTTAATTTTGATTATTCCTTTGTACGCTATCACCTGGCTGCCGCCGGGTATGATCTGCAGTGTAATAAATTGTGTACCGTACGCCTTGGCCGCAAAATATTGCCTGGCCTTCCCTCTTATAGTTTGGGACGGCTTTGCAAACACCTGGGTATTGATAACGAAAGCCGCCACCGTGCTGGCGGAGACGCCGAGGCCACTTCGGAGTTGTTCACACTGTTATTAAACAGCGATGCCGATGGTCATATTAAACAGGCGCTTAAACAAAACTCAAAAGAACAGGTACTGCCTGCTAATTTGCCTAAAAAGGATGTGGAGGCCTTACCATTTTCACCCGGTGTATATTATTTTCACGACCAAAAGGGCAAAGTTATTTATGTTGGCAAGGCAAAAAACTTAAAGAAACGCGTAAGCAGCCATTTCACGGGTAATAACCCAGGTTTGCAGCGGCAAGAGTTTTTGCGCAACATTTACCAGGTAAGCTACCAGGTTTGCGGTACCGAACTGATTGCCTTTGTGCTGGAAGCCATTGAGATTAAACGCCTGTGGCCAAAATATAACCGGTCTTTAAAACGTTTCGAGAACGCGTATTGCCTGTATGCTTTTGAAGATCAGCGGGGGTATATCCGCCTGGCTGTGGACAAGCGCCGCAAATTCAGCGATGTGATCTATACCTGCAACTCCTTGCTTGATGGTTATAACCTGCTTAACAAGCTCATAGAAGCTTTTGGCTTATGCCCTAAACTTTGCTTTATCCAAACCAACAATAATCCCTGCACAGGGGCCGCCGGAAGTGAATGCGCCTGTGAAGGTGTTGAAAGCGTTGAAGAATATAACCTTAAAGTAAATAACGCTATTGACGAACTAAAACGCGCGCTGCCTACCTACGCCATCCGCGATGAAGGCCGCACAGGCGATGAGCACAGCTGTATTTTGGTAGAGAAAGGCCAGTTTTATGGCATGGGCTACATCTCGCATTATTTCGACGCGGATAATATACAGCAATTAAAAAACTACCTCACCCCCTATCCCGGGAATGACTATATCAAAAATATTGTATCCAGCTACGCCTCACGGTATCCGGACAGGATGGTGGTGTTTTAAAAACTTAGCAGTTCTAAAAACCAAGTTTATTTCTAAGAAGCTGAATACACTTCCTCGCGTCATTGTACCGACCAGCGGAGCTGGAAAAAACGGTAATGCCATGTACGGATACCACAATCACCTCGATCGTCATTGCGAGAGCTAAAATCCGGGGACTCTGAAGGGGAAATGACAAATCGGCGAAAGACTTACGAAGTTTTTAAAACTTCGTAAGTCTGGGATTCTCCAACTTGTCATGGGTAGGAGGTACGACGAAGCAATCCCCAAAATACAGATCGGATTTGCACAGCTACTCTGTAAATCGGGGATTGCTTCGTTCCTCGCAATGACGGCCTACTCATCTATTTTAAAATAGCTTTTAAATATACCTCCCATTCCATAAATAAATTATCCCTGATGTGATTTATATATTTCTTGATTTTTCTTGATTTTTGCAGATGTTAATCTAATATTAGTTACGGAGAACCCACTCTTGATTTTTATCCCTTTTAACGTGATAAAGCGAAGAACCTATTATTTCCTTAAAAATCAACTAACTGATTATCAGACACAAAGGTGTTCCACCCCTGTTCTCACAAAACGTTAAACTGTTGACTATCAGCACAAATGGCGTTCCACCCATTCCGCAGCGTTCCACCGTTCCGATGGAACACCTGCGGGCAATTATTTCAGGTACTTATCATACCAATCGATATACCGCAGCAACCTATCCACCTGGTAACTTGGCACACTTATACCATGAAACTGGCCCGGGTAAAGCACCATTTGCGTAGGTACGCCCTGTGATTTCAGGGCCTGGTACATTTGCTCGCCGCCACCGGTTGGCACGTTAAAATCCTTTAAGCCCGACATGAACTGCGTAGGCGTTTTAATTTTATCGGCATGAAAAAAGGGGTACGATAGCCTGATATATTTCTCGGGGTTTTTCCATGGGAAACCCAGCTCATTATCATATTGTACCACCCATTGGTCTGATCCGTAGATGGCTAATTGCAAAGCGCTGCCCGCCCCGCTGGATGCGGCTTTGAAACGGGTATCGGTAGCTATAGTGTAATCGGTAAGAACTCCGCCATAGCTCCAGCCGCCAATGCCTAAGTGGTCTTTATCGGCTACACCGGTTTTCACCAGCTCGTCAACGGCTCCTAACAGGTCGTGCACCTCTTTATTACCCCAATCGGCATAAATGGCTTTGGTATAATCAAGGCCTCTGCCGGTGCTACCACGGTAGTTAACGGCAGCCACCGCATAACCTGCCGATGCAAGGGTTTGCCTTATCATGTCAAACTCAAATTCGTCCTGGTCTGTTGGTCCGCCGTGGATATACAGGATAAAAGGCAGCTTTTTAGTTACTGTATCCGGCGTATACAATATGCCCGAAACCAGCGTACCATCGCTGCTAAACGACTGGAAACCTTTTACATGCGCCAACTTAACGGTACTCGACCATTTGTCCTGGTGAAAAGTAAGCCGCCTGATCTTGCCATTCTCGATAGCTACCAGCTCATGCGGCATATAGGGCGTAGTCATTTTGGCTATCCAAACACCCGGCGAATGGCCTAACAGGCTTTCAAAACTACATTCGGCGCCTTTATAAACTGTAGTTGATTTGCGGAGCAGCAGGTTATATTGCGCAATGTAGCGGATGCGGTCGCTGCTTACCAGGTAAACTATGTTCCTGCTATCCCGGCTCCAGGCATGATTGCTTACCGGGCGGTCGAGTGCTTCGGTAAGCACCTTGTTGTTTTTACCATCGGCATCCATTATACATAAAACATCGTGCTGGTATATATAATAACTGGCATCGCTGGTCGACCTCAGGTAGGCGATGTGCTTACCATCCGGGCTCCAGAGCGGGGCAATATCGTGCCCGGTAAAGGTGGTAAGTTGATTGATCTCACCATCATCTTTGGCCTCTACCGTAAAAATGTCCAAATTTTCGTTCTTATCAGGGTCGTTGGTACGGTTACTCACAAATGCAATAGTTTTACCATCGGGGCTCCATACCGGCGATTCATCGTCCCTATCGCCTGTTGTTAGCGTATCAAGCTTTTTTTTATCAATATCATACAGGTACAAATGCGTGTGCAGGTGCTGCAGGTAGCCTTCAATATCCTGCTTAAAGTGGTAGCGGTCTATCTTTATAGGTGGGGTTGTTTTGGGCTTCTTACCATCATTTTCGGGATCTTTTATCACCAGCACCAGTTTTTTACTATCCGGCGACCATGCGTAATCTTCCAGGCCACCTTTTTTAATATCGGTTAGCTTGTGTCCCTCGCCTCCTCTCCGATCCATGATCCAAACCTGGCCGCCATTTTTGGAGTCCCGCTCCGATATGAACGACAGGGATTTACCATCCGGTGTCCATTTAGGCGACGAAGCCGGCTCGCCTCCGTAAGTAAGCTGAATGGATTGCTTACCATCAAAGCTCTGCATCCACAGGTGCGATACCCGGTTATCCTTAACTGTATCTACTTCTGACAGGCTATAAACCAGCCATCTACCATCTGGCGACAACTGTGGATCTGATAGTGTAGGGATGATATTTACATCCGAAGGTTTTAAGGAGCGTTTTGCCGTTTGAGCAACAGCACCGGTAAAAACAAACGCGGTAATGATAAGGAGTATATGTTTATTCATAATTACTAAAATCAATTGCTCTTAAAATGGCCTATCAAAACGCCTCATTACTGGCTACCTGATATATTACTTCTTCAAATACTTATCATACCACTCCACATACCTCTGCAACCTGTCGGCCTGGTAACTTGGCTTAGTGATGCCATGGAATGAATCAGGATAAAGTATCAGCTCGGTAGGTATCCCCTGCGATTTAAGGGCCTGATACATTTGCTCGCTACCGATGGTGGGTACATTAAAATCCCTCAGTCCAGACATATACAATACCGGCGTTTTTATTTTATCAGCATGGAAGAACGGATATGATAGCTGGATCCATTTATCGGCGTTTTTCCAGGGCACACCCAGTTCGTTTTCATATTGCAACACATACTGATCGCTGCCATAAACCGATAGCTGCAATGCACTGCCCGCACCACTGGCAGCAGCTTTGAAACGGGTATCGGTTGCTATGGTATAATCGGTAAGAATACCTCCGTAACTCCATCCGCCTATACCCAAATGGTCGGGATCGGCTATGCCCAGTTTTTCCAGTTTATCAACGGCGCCAAGCAGGTCCTTAACTTCCTTATTACCCCAATCGGCATAAATGGCTTTACAATAGTCTAATCCCCGGCCATTACTGCCACGGTAATTTACAGCTACCACAGCGTATCCTGCACCAGCCAAAACCTGCCTGGTTGCATCAAAGGTGTATTCATCTTGGCCTACTGGTCCGCCGTGAATAAATAAGATCAATGGCAGCTTTTTGGCGTTGCTGTCAGGAGTTAAAATAATGCCCGAAACCTGTGTACTATCAATACTGGTTGATTCAAAACCTTCTACATGTGCCAGTTTAACTGTATTTAACCATGCCTGCTGATGAAATGTAAGCCTGCGCAACTTACCGCCTTCCAAAGCAAATAATTCAGCCGGAGTATACGGATCACTTTTTTGTACTACCCAGTTGCCCGTGGCATTTGTGCCAATATCAGTAATGCCGTATTCACCTTTATTTATGGTGGTAATTTTACCATTGTTTACGCTTACACCGGCCACATAGCGCTCGCGGTCGTCGGCCACTATAAACCAAATACTTTTACTATCCTTAGCCCAAATTTGGTTACCAACCGGGCGGTCGAGCTGCAGGGTTAATACCTTTTTGTTTGAACCAACCACATCCATTGTACACAACACATTCTGATCATACATCATATAATCAGCATCGCTGGTTGAGCGCAGGTACGAGATCAGTTTACCATCCGGGCTCCACTGCGGGTTCCTGTCGGGGCCCTTCCAGGTAGTTACCTGGAGCATGCTGGCGTTAGGCCTGGCGTCTATGGTGAAAATATCGGTGTTCTCATTTTTATCGGGATCGATACTGCGATTACTTACAAATGCGATTGTTTTACTATCAGGCGACCATACCGGCGAAGCTTCGTCCTTATCACCTTTGGTAAGGGTATCCAGCCTTTTGGTGGCTACATCAAGCAGGTACAAATGCTTGTACAGGTGCTGCAGGTAACCCTCAATATCCTGCTTAAAATGGTAACGGTCTATTACTATCGGCTTTGGTGTTTTAGGTGCTTCTTTACCCTTATTTGCAGGGTCGCCAATTACAATTACCAGTTTTTTACTATCAGGCGACCATGAATAATCGTCCAGGTTACCTTTAATATCTGTAAGTTTAACGCCCTCTCCACCCCGGCGATCGATCAGCCAAACCTGTGCCCCATTCTTTGAATCGCGCGATGAAAGAAATGATAAATATTTTCCATCGGGCGACCATCTTGGCGATGAAGCAGCTTCGGCACCGTGTGTTAGTTCGATAGATTCTTTGCCATCCCAGCTTTGCATCCACAGGTGCGATACGCGCTTATCCTTTGCTGTATCAACTTCCGATACACTATAGGCTACCCATTTACCATCCGGCGAAAGCTGAGGATCGGAAAGTGTAGGAATACGGTTGATGTCAATCGGTTTTAAAGTCTTTTTTTCCTGCTGGCCGCTTACATACAGGGAAACGGATATCGCAATAAGGGATAAGAAGGCTCTTTTCATAGACGGATATGATGAATAAAGCCTGTAATTTAACAATTAGTACCAGGATTTATGAGAATTTAAGCGCTCACAATAGAAATATTACAATATGTAAATCCAGACTCGCCCGGTCAATTATTATACTAACTATTTCAAACCCAATTAACTGTTCAATTAATTATTTGCAATAATTAAATTTATTCATTTACTTTGTTATTCAAAGTACTTTTAATAAATTATTCATGAAAGTTAAAATGATACTCCCTGCCTTAACAGAAGCCGAAAGTCCATTTTGGCGACCGATAAAATATTCGCTGTTCCCGCCATTGGGTTTGGCAACTCTTGCAGCTTACCTTTCGCCAGATGATGAAATAGACCTGCAAGATCAGCATGTTGAAAAACTTAACCTGGATGATAACCCTGATTTGGTAATTATCCAGGTATATATCACCAATGCTTACCGCGCCTATAAAATTGCCGATCATTACCGGGCGAAAGGAGCTTATGTGATTTTGGGCGGCCTCCATGTTACATCCTTACCTATGGAGGCAACGCCCCATGCTGATAGTATTTTTACAGGGCCAGGTGAAGACACTTTTCCGAGGTTTTTATTGGATTTTAAGAACCGCTGCCCACAAAAGGTTTATAATTCCACCATCCGTACACTCGAAAAAGTTCCGCCTATACGCCGCGATCTGATCAAGAGGCATTTGTACCTTGTGCCCAATTCAATTGTGGTTACCCGGGGCTGTCCCCATCATTGCAGCTTTTGTTATAAGGACGCATTTTTTGAAGGTGGCCGTACCTTTTATACGCAGGAGGTTGACGATGCACTGGCCGAAATTGACAGGCTACCTGGCAGGCACCTGTATTTTCTGGATGATCACCTGTTGGGAAATGCCAAATTCGCCAGTAGTCTTTTTGATGGAATGAAAGGCATGAAACGTGTTTTTCAGGGCGCAGCAACTGTTGATTCTGTGCTTAGAGGCAACCTTATAGAAAAGGCTGCCGAAGCAGGCCTTAGAAGTTTATTTGTAGGATTTGAAACATTTTCGCCCCAAAACCTAAAACAAGGCAACAAAAAGCAAAACCTTGAAAAAGATTATGTAGAGGCCGTAAACCGGCTGCATAGTTTGGGGATCATGATAAACGGGAGTTTTGTTTTTGGTTTAGACGATGATGATAAGGATGTTTTTAAAAGAACAGTTGACTGGGGTGTAAAACATTCAATTACTACATCAACCTATCATGTTTTAACGCCGTACCCCGGCACAGAACTTTTTAATAGCATGGAGCGGCAGGGCAGAATACTCACTAAAAATTGGGATCTGTACGATACACGCAAAGTTGTTTACCAAACCGTTGGTTTAACTGCACAGGAACTTGAAGATGGCTATTGGTGGGCCTATAAAGAATTTTATAGGTGGAATAATATATTTAAAGCCAGTATGCAGCATGAATCCAACGTTCATAAATTAAAACATTTTTTTTACTCGGGAGGATGGAAAAAATTTGAACCTGTATGGAATTTCCTGATCAAAACAAAAAGTTTAAACAATACACTCCCCGCCCTTGAAACTGTACTGTCGAAAATAAATTTTAATAAAAGTATAAATCCAACATTGGATAACCGGGAGTTACAAGTACCTGCTTTTTTGCCAGAACATTAACTCCGGCTAATCGGCTTATTCCACACTCTCCAAAAACTATATCACCCCTGCTTTCTCCAACTCTACCTGCATTTTCCGTTGCATGCTTTGGGCTTCGGCACGCGCGGCTTCGGCAAAGTGTTCATCGTTACCGGCGTAAATTATAGAGCGTGAAGCGTTTACTATAAGGCCGCAATCTTTGGTGATGCCATACTTGCATACCTCTTCCAGGCTCCCCCCTTGTGCGCCCACACCGGGAACCAGCAGGAAGTTATCGGGTGCGTATTTGCGAATATTGGTAAACTCGGTACTTTTAGTAGCCCCTACTACGTACATGATCCTATCTGCACCGGCCCAGGTATTAGCTTTTTGAATCACTGTTTCATACAGCAAGCCGTCGCTGGTTTGGAGGTATTGAAAATCTTTACTGCCTACCGATGAAGTAAGCGCCAGTATAATTATCCATTTACCTTCATAGGCCAGGTAAGGCGTTACACTGTCATTACCCATATATGGTGTAATAGTAATTGCATCAAAGCTCATTCCAGATGCATTTTGGTCAAAAAAGGCTTTGGCATATTTATCGGACGTATTACCGATATCGCCTCTTTTGGCATCTATTATATTTAAGGTATTGGCTGGCAGGTATTTCCAGGTATCAATCAGACTTTGCAAACCTTTAATACCGCGTGCTTCGTAAAAAGCCGCATTGGGTTTATAGGATATACACAAATCCCTGGTAGCATCAATGATGCGTTTATTGAATTCCAGTACAGGATCGGGATATTCCTTTAAAAACTCAGGGATCTTATCAATATCTGTATCAAGGCCCACACATAAAAAGGACTTCTTTTGCTTTATTTGGTCTATTAACTGCTTGCGGGATATCATCGGAAGGGTGTTAAAATGTTCTGATTGTCAAAAAAACTAAAAATTTAGCTTAAACATCGCAGCCGACGAGATATTTATTTAATTAATTTGAAATTAAAGAATATTTGTTTACAATTGCATTGTTTTCCTTTGAATTTTTCTTGCACTAAAGAAACAATTTAAAAACCCACGATATTTATTTGTTAATACTTTGACTGGGTTTGGATGTTTACTTAATCAATGTTTCAAGATCAATTATTTACAATAAGGCCTTTGTGTACACAAAAATTTTAATGCACGTGGAAACCTTATTACCGTTTGAAAACTAATTACAATATTAAAAATCCCTTTTGAACTATAATTCATATCATGTCTGATAAAATCGAATTGAACGACAAACTCGTTTCTGAGTTGCGCGATATTGCAAAAAATTTAGGTATTGCCGAGGCCGACGAACTACGCAAAGCCTTGCTAATAGCCCGTATTATTGAACAACAACAATTAATTGAGGCCGCCAGGGCGCAACAAAACATTGTTGAACAAAATTATTCACCAATTACAGCTGAACCAGCGGCCGAAACCGCAAGTGAAAAAGCCCGCAAACGTACCCGTGTGCTAAAACCAAAAACTCAGCCCCGTGTTGAAGTACCTTTGGATGATACCAACCTGTTTGACCAGGAAGAGGATGATCAGCAGAATAACGAAGATGCTCAGAATGACATCCCGGCAGCTGCTCCTGTTACAATCGAGGCTTCTGAAAATCAACCAGGTGAAGCAGCGCCAAAAGCTGAGGCGCCATCTGCAGAGGTGCGTCCGCAGAAATTTGACAGGCGCGCTAATGGGAACCCTAATCAGCAAAAGGCGCAGGAGCCTGCTATTAACCTTGATTTTGATAATGTTATTGTAAACGAAGGTGTATTGGAAATTATGCCCGATGGTTACGGTTTCCTAAGATCATCAGACTATAACTACCTTACCTCGCCGGATGATATTTATGTATCACAATCGCAAATAAAATTATTTGGCTTAAAAACCGGTGATACGGTTCGCGGCAGCATCCGCCCGCCTAAAGAAGGCGAAAAATATTTTCCTTTGGTACGGGTTGAAGCCATTAACGGCCGCATCCCTGCCGAAGTTCGCGACCGGGTTCCTTTTGATCACTTAACACCGCTTTTCCCTTCTGAGAAGTTAAGCCTGTTTACAGATCCGGGTAATTATTCAACCCGTATTATGGACCTGTTTTCGCCTATAGGTAAAGGTCAGCGCGGTTTAATTGTGGCACAGCCAAAAACCGGTAAAACTATGTTGTTAAAGGACGTGGCCAACGCCATTGCCCGTAACCACCCCGAAGTATACCTTATTATATTACTGATAGACGAACGCCCTGAGGAGGTAACTGATATGGCCCGCAGCGTACGCGCCGAGGTAGTATCATCAACGTTTGATGAGCCAGCAGAACGCCACGTAAAAATTGCCAACATTGTTTTAGAGAAAGCTAAACGTATGGTGGAGTGCGGCCATGATGTGGTGATCCTTTTGGATTCAATCACCCGCCTTGCACGTGCTTACAATACTGTAGCACCGGCATCGGGCAAAATATTATCGGGTGGTGTTGATGCTAACGCACTGCACAAACCCAAACGTTTTTTTGGTGCCGCCCGTAATATTGAGGATGGCGGTTCATTAACCATCATTGCTACCGCGTTAACAGAAACCGGTTCAAAAATGGATGAAGTTATCTTTGAAGAGTTTAAAGGTACCGGCAACATGGAGTTACAGCTTGATCGTAAATTATCAAATAAACGTATCTTCCCGGCCATTGATATTACTGCATCTAGTACACGCCGCGACGACCTGTTACTTGATCGCGACACACTGCAACGTATCTGGATTTTGCGTAACCACCTGGCCGACATGAACTCACAGGAATCAATGGAGTTTTTACAGGCCCAGATAAGAGGTACAAAAACCAACGAAGAATTTCTGATTTCGATGAATTCGTAATATTTTAGTGATAATGAAGTTATATTTAATGTAAATATTATTTGTAACTTCATTTTTACTTAATAAAATCCTGATAACTTCATACCGAAATGAAGAGACGCGTTAGAAAACATCTACCTAATACTATAACCTGTGCCAACTTATTCAGCGGTTGTATAGGAATAGTATTTGCCTTTCAGGGTAACTTATTAATTGCATCCTATGCAATTTTCTTAGCAGCAATTTTTGACTTTTTTGACGGCTTTGCGTCCCGTGTGCTTAACTCCTACTCGTTTATAGGTAAAGACCTTGATTCGCTGGCCGATATGGTGAGCTTTGGCTTCTTGCCGTCGGCCATATTATACGAGTTATTTTTAAAAGCCCCGCAAATTAATCATGTAAGTGATTATTTATGCTACATTGCTTTCTCCATAACCGTTTTCTCGGCCTTACGCCTGGCTAAATTCAATAACGACACCCGGCAATCGGATAGTTTTATTGGTTTACCAACACCGGCCAATGCGATATTTATTGCTTCGTTGCCTTTAATTATTGAGCAGTACGAGGTTTTGGCCCGCTACATTTTAAACCCATACGTATTAACAGTTCTTATAATTATAATGTGTACTCTGCTGGTTTCTGAATTACCGCTTATGTCGCTCAAATTCAAGAACCGAGATTTCAATAAAAACATTTTCCGTTATTTACTGCTCTTGTTTTCGGCAATACTGATACTATTTTTTAAATTTGTGGCAGTTCCGGTGGTTATATTTATTTACATCACTTTATCTTTAATTCAAACAAAAATCACAAATGACAAAGTTCCAGGCTGAAATTGACGTAATGCCAAAAAAAGAAATACTTGATCCTCAGGGAAAAGCAGTAACCGGAAGCATGAAAAACCTTGGTTTAGCCGAAATTCAAAATGTACGCATAGGCAAACACATCACCCTTGAAATTGAAGCCGCCAACGCCGAAACCGCGCATAGCAAAGTAGACGAAGCCTGCAAAAACCTGTTAGCTAACCTGATTATGGAGAGCTACACTTTTAAGGTGGTAGAGATAGCCTAAAGCAGAAGGCTTAAAGCAAAAAGCCAACATATTTCGGATAATGATCGAATAGCAAAAGCTATTTGTGATGCTATAAAATTATAAAAGCAAAAAGGCAACCATAATGGTCGCCTTTTTGCTTTTATGCTCGTATCTAAAGCTTTTAGCCTTCGCCTTTGAGCTTTCAGCTCTTAAAGGCTTGCTTCCTTTTCTTCCTTAATTTGTTTCAGTGTAACAAGGTTGGCGTTAACTGTTGCTTTTACCTGGTTAAATTTTGCAAAAATCTCGGTTGGATTTTGCCCTCCGGCCTTACAGGCCAACTCAACTTCCTGTATGGTAGCCTGGCTTATAGGCATACCAAAAAAACCAAGATTAGGTTTTAGCTTGTGCGATGCTTTACCTGCTTCTGCCCAGTCACCAGAATCAAGCGCATTACTGATATTACCAAGTAACAATGGAGTTTGCTCCAAAAACATACCAATAGATTCAACAATAAATTCATCGCTGCCGTCGGCAATCTCATACAAAAAGGAAAGATCAAAGTCTTGCTCGGGTAATATATCTGACATATATAGATTTATGTATATTCAAAATTATACTTTTTTTACGATCAACTCGTCTTTAAGTTCGCTTTTTAATTGTAAAATATTTTTTTTCATCAACGGGTGTATAAAATCAGGAGCTATCTGGGCTAATGGCTCTAAGGTAAACCTGCGTTTATGTAGTTCGGGATGAGGAACCTTCAAATCCGGCTCATCTATTATAGTATCGCCGTAAAACAAAATATCAATATCTATCGTACGCGATCCCCATTTTACCTCGCGCCTGCGGCCCAGTAAAAGTTCGATGCCTAAAATTTTTTGCAACACCATTTGAGCAGGCATTTCTGTTTGTAAAAGCAGTACCTGGTTTAAATAATCGGGCGCATCGGTTTTACCCCATGATTGTGTTTGGTATACAGCAGATACCTGCAAAATGGGTGCAACTTCTGCTTCGATATGCTCAATAGCCTGTTGCAGAAACAGTTTTCTGTCGCCAAGGTTGCTGCCCAAAAGTAAAAAAACATCAATCATGTTGTAACAAATATTATAGAACAGGCTCTTAACATTATACGGTATTGAATTACTAAGTTTGCATAGTTAAAAAGATTTATAACATTAATGAAACAATTCTTCAAATTCGTTCTGGCCACCATGTTCGGGGTATTTTTAGTAACAGTGATTCTGGCTTTTGTAGTTGTAGGTTTGGTGGTAGCCGCAGGAAGTGAAAAAACGGTAGATGTTGAATCAAATTCGGTGCTACACATGGCTTTTACTACTGCTATTACCGAGCGTACACCCAATAATCCCCTGGCCGGACTAAGCTTTTTAGGATTGAACAGCGAAAAATCAATCGGTCTGAATGATATTTTGGCGAATATAAAAAAAGCAAAAACCGACAAAAACATCAAAGGCATTTTTCTTGATGAAAGCTATATGACATCGGGCCAGGCTACTACCGAAGAGATTCGCAATGCCTTAATCAACTTTAAAAAATCAGGGAAGTTCGTTGTAGCCTACTCCGAAATTTATACCCAGGGATTTTATTACCTGGCATCCGTAGCCGATAAGGTTTACATGAACCCTAAAGGTTTTTTTGAATTTACCGGCTTTAGCCAACAAGTGACCTTTTTAAAGGGGGCATTTGATAAACTGGGCATTGATGTGCAGGTTATTAAGGTTGGAACATACAAAAGTGCAGTTGAACCTTTAGTGCTTACCAAAATGAGCGACCCTAACCGCTTACAGGTTACCTCCTATTTAGGTTCGTTATATGATCATTTTTTAACCGGCATCAGCAAAAGCAGGGGAATTAACAAAGATTCGTTATTTAATTATGCAAACAACGGCCGTATTCAGTTTCCTGAGGATGCTTTAAAATTAAAGCTGATTGACGGCTTGAAATACAAGGATGAACTATTGGATGAGTTGAAACACCGTACAGGAACTGGTTCAAAAAGCAACCTTGCCAGCGTTGATCTTGATGAATACACCAAAAGCAACAGTGATGACAAGGGAGATGATGGTGATTCAAACAACCGTATTGCCATTGTTTACGCTAATGGTGAAATATCCGGTGGCGAAGGCGACGATAACAGCATAGGATCTGAAAGAATCTCGAAAGCAATTCGCAAAGTACGGTTAGATAATAAAGTAAAAGCCGTTGTACTCCGCGTAAATTCGCCGGGTGGCAGTTCGTTGGCATCCGATGTGATCTGGCGCGAAGTGGCAATGACAAAAAAGGTAAAACCTATCATTGTTTCTATGGGCGATTATGCAGCATCGGGCGGTTATTATATTAGCTGCGCCGCGGATTCAATTATTGCCGAACCGAACACCATAACCGGGTCGATAGGTATTTTTGCCATATTGCCCAACATGCAAAAGCTGTTTAATGATAAACTGGGTGTTACTTTTGATGGTGTAAAAACCGGTAAATACGCCGATCTGGGCGATATCAGCCGTCCATTAAGCGCCGAAGAAAGAGCCATTTTGCAAAACAGTGTAAATCACGGTTATGACGATTTTACCAAAGCAGTAGCCGCCGGCCGTGGTAAAACACAGGCTTACATTAACAGCATTGGCCAGGGCCGCGTGTGGACTGGTACCCAGGCCGTAAAACTTGGCCTGGTTGACCGCCTGGGTAATATCCGCGATGCCATTGCATCGGCAGCTAAAAAGGCCAAACTTAAAAACTACAAGCTGGTTAGCTATCCCGAGCAAAAAAGCTTTTTTAAACAACTGGATGGTGATGTAACAAGTCAAATGAAAACCAAAATGATGCAATCAGAATTGGGTGATAACTATCGTGTTTATCAGCAAATAAAAGGCATTACGCAAATGATGCGCACCCCGCAGGCAAGGTTGCCTTATGATATTGTGATCAAGTAAGTTTTATTTTATATTTTGACAGAAGCTGCCTTTTTGGCGGCTTTCTTTATTTTAAGAGTACGGTGAAATACACGCGATAGACTTAAAATGAGTAAATATGAATATTAGTTAAATAAAAAAGTCCTGTTGATGTTTGCGTAATAGTATGATCGGCAAATCTTTCTATCTTCGTTATTACGAAGAATAATATTTTCTCCTCGAAATTTACTTTTAAATTATTAGATGCTTTTTAATAGTTACCCATTTTTAATATTAGTAGGTATAACTTTTTTACTTTATTATATCCCGCTTTTTTCTAAGTTTCAAGTTCCAATTCTGATAGTTTCAAGTCTTATATTTTATGCTTTTAATCAACCCGTATTGGTTTTATTGTTATTACTGTCTGTAAGTATCAATATAATATCAAGTTATTTAGTTGTTTATGGTAACCCGACATACCGAAAGAAAGTCGCTATTGCCGGTGTTGTATTAAATCTGGCTATACTAGTATTTTTTAAGTACAGCTCACTTTTTTACCATGCATTTGTAAAGAGTTCAACATCATTTAATGATTTTTTACTAACAATCCCTTTACCAATCGGAATATCATTCTTTACATTTCAGGGAATAAGTTTAATAGTAGATGTTTATACTGAAAAGTATATTGATGGAAAAGATATTGTTCCTCGATCTTTCATAAAACATTCAGAGCGCATTTTGTTTTTTAAAGGTTTTTTTCCTCAGCTAATCTCGGGACCAATTGTAAAGGCGCATGATTTTATACCTCAAATAAGGGAGAAAAATTTGGCCGGGATAGATTGGCAAAAGGTTTTTAAAAAAATAGTTGTGGGTTATTTTTTAAAAATGGTAGTGGCCGATAACTTAAGCAACTTCACTTTCTGGATGACTTATCCTTATTTTCTTGGTAGCTCCTCATTCAAGTTAATAATGCTACTTATCGGTTTTTCGTGTCAGATTTTTGCAGATTTTGCAGGGTATTCGTTAATAGCGATAGGATTAGCCGGGCTCTTTGGGTACAGATTTATGGATAATTTTAATTTCCCATATATTTCAACGTCTTTTAAAGAGTTTTGGAAAAGGTGGAATATTTCATTGTCATCATTTTTAATGGAATACCTTTATTTTCCATTAGGAGGAAACAGGAAAGGTAAAATCCGCACCTATATCAATTTAATGATTGTAATGATTTTGGGCGGCCTTTGGCATGGCGCAGCCTGGAGTTATGCCGTGTGGGGGTGCATGCATGGTTTGGCTTTAGTAGTTGAAAGGGCATTTACCAGAAAGGGGTTGACGAAAAAATACCAGGTAATTAAGTATTTAAAAAGACTTTTAGTTTTTAGTTACGTAACCCTGGCCTGGCTTCTTTTTAAATTGCCTGATTTTAAGAATGTGATCATATATTTAAAATCTATTATAAACAATAATACACTGACAATAGATCCTTCAATAGTTTATATCATCCTTTATTCGAGCCCGGTTTTTTTGTATCATCTGTTTTATATAAACAAACACAAACCACTATTTACATATTTTATGAAATACAACTACGTATTATATGCAATAATGATTTTTTTAATTATTTTAAACAGCGGCCCTGTAAGTCCATTCATCTACTTTCAGTTTTAACGGCATGATAAAAAAAGCTGTCTTTTTTTCTATAATATTTCTTGTTACCTATTGCGCTTTTGTAGCCTGGATAGCCCCAACCTGGTGGTACGCAACCCAAAATACCGAGCAGCAAAATATTGTGAAAGCTCAAAATTTTATATACAATCAAGAATCAACGTTTAACTATGTTATTGTTGGCTCGTCTTTATCCGCAAGAATTGCACAGGATAGCTTGCCCGGTGCCTATAACCTGGCCTTTGGCGGACTAAGTATTTATGATGGCCTTAGCCTGTTAACCCATAAAAAAGCCTTACCCAAAGCGGTATTAATTGAAATGAACCTGGTTTTTAGAAGAGAAAATAAAAACTTTACTTCATCTCTGTTTTCTCCGTTAACATATTATCCAAAAATGAAAATTCAAGCATTACGGGGTGACAAAGAACCGATTGAGGTTTGCGGTAAAATTATCACCAATAGTATTTATGCTACAAAAGATTATATCAGGGAAATTAAGTTTGGTAAAAAAAAGAAAATAATAAATGCAGAGCCTAAGAAAAACAACAGCTCGACAGTACTTTCAAATAAAATGGTACAGGAAGCTTACCTTTCATTTTTTCACTTGCCTAAAAACGAAGAGGTAAATTATAACTTCACTGAGCTTAAAAAGTATACAGATCAATTGAAAAAAGGAGGGGTAAAATTAATATTTTTTGAAATGCCAATTGATAAGCATCTTGAAAACCTGCCACTGATGGTTTTTATCAGAAAACAATTTTATTCAACCTTTCCAAAATCTGAATATAAATATATTCAGATTCCAGACTGGGATTATGTTGATACATTTGATGGCCAACATTTATCTGAACAGGAAGCTATCAGATACACTAAATATTTAAGAGGCCAGCTAAACTAAGGCCATAAAGGCGGATTGACTTGTGTCTCAGCGCCTTCTATAACTACCAAATCATTTCAAATAAGCATTCGGTACATTCTTAGGCGTATAGTCAATCGCAAAAGCATGCTTTATTAATAAGGTAACAACTTCCATTACCGTTTTTTCTTTCCGGTGTACCTGGGGTAATGAGCCCATCATAGCATAACTTATAGGATTAATGGCAGGCATAAGTGTTTCCCATTCGTAACCTTTGCCCCAGATGAGGCCTTTAACCGTAATTAATAACTCTGCCCCGTTTTGTAACAGAAAGTGAAGCATATCGATGGAGCTGTTTCCATTTTGATTTACTGTATGAAAGATTGGCGTATGTCCGCCAAAGCCATATTCGTCAATGGCCGCTTTCGCGTTTACATCAGCACCGTTTTGTAAAAGCACTTCGGCACAAGCAAGGCTGTTGTACTCGGCACAAAAATGCATGAGGGTTCCGCCAGTTAACGGAGTATAGGCATTATTATATGAAGAGTACGTTTTAAAAACAATAGCAGGCTCATCGCTAATGCAGGCTTTTAACCTTTCTGCATCGTGAGCTAACACAGCCAGCAGTGCCTTATCCTCAAACTCCAGCCCGGCGTCAATAAAAGCCCTTATGCAATCTTTAAACTTATGGCTGCGATAATACATCTCGACCATGGTAGTAAATAGTGGCATGCCATCATGAACTTCATTAGGGCTGCCACCGTCGCCAAAATATTTCCGGATCTCCTCAACAGAATGAACTTCGGTGGCGTAAAGGATTTGGTTATAATCGGGCATGATATTTTTTATATAAAATTAGGCAATTTCTTTATGCTTACGCATTAATCCTTCTTTTACACCTTGTTTCCGTAATCCTTAAAAAACACCTCCCTCTCAAAACAAACACTCCTGCTACACTGTCTTTACAATGGCTTTTTGTACTTTTACAGCTTCAATTTCACAATGGAAAACAAACCCATAGCCCGCGCGCTTCGTTTACTATCGCAACTCATGGAACTGCATGAGGTTAATCCCTTTAAAATTAAGTCGATAGCTAATGCCGCCTTTAAAGTTGATAAACTGCCTTTCTCTATCGCTGGTAAAACGTTGGAGCAACTGGAAAAAGTAGATGGCATTGGCAAAAGCATAGCAGGAAAGATTATTGAACTTTTTGAAACCGGCACTATAGCCGAGATGGACGAATTACTGGCCAAAACCCCCGAAGGTGTGGTGGAAATGATGCACATTAAAGGCATTGGCCCCAAAAAAGTGGTAATCATTTGGAAGGAACTGGGAATTGAGAACACCGGTGAACTTTTTTATGCCTGTAACGAAAACCGCCTGATAGAGGCCAAAGGTTTTGGATTGAAAACGCAGGAAGAGATTCGCAAAGCAATCGAATTTAGGATGGCCAGCAATGGCAAGTTCCTGTTTGCGCAGGTGGAGAAAGAAGCCAATGAACTGATGGATATGGTGAAAGCTGTATTTCCTGATGCACTGAAGCATTTTGCAGGTGAGTTTCGCAGATTGAATGATATTATTACCGAGATCGTGATTGTGATAGGCAGCATTGACCAGGAAATTGCTTATAACACTTTTTTAGAATCGGAGATATTGCAAAATGTAACACAGAATGAAAATCATATTTCGGGCGAGTTGAAAAATGGTTTGCTGGTTGATATAGTTTGCGTGGATAAGGGAGATTATTACCTTGAATTGTTTAGGAATACCGGTACCGACGACCATGTACAGGCTGTTCTCGATCGCATTAATAGTCCGCTTGACCAACCCGAAACCGAGGAATTGATATACACCAAAGCGGGCTTAGCCTGGATACAGCCCGAATTGCGGGAGGGTACAACCTTTTTTGAAAAAGCTGAAAAGCATGAGCTGCCAACGCTTATTATTACACATGATTTAAAAGGCAGTTTACATAACCACAGTACATGGAGCGATGGTGTAAACACAGTTGAAGAAATGGCCCTTTATTGTAGGGACAACCTGAAACTGGAATACCTGGGCATGTGCGACCATAGCAAAAGCGCTTTTTACGCCAAAGGACTGAGTATTGAAAGGGTATTACAACAACAGGAGGAAATTGATCACCTGAACAAAAAACTTAATGACTTTCATATTTTTAAAGGTATCGAATCGGATATATTATATGATGGCTCACTGGATTACCCCGATGAGATATTGCAAAAGTTTGATTTTATAGTGGCATCGGTTCACTCTATTCTTAAAATGAGTGAAGATAAAGCTACATCGAGGTTGATCGCCGCTATCGAAAATCCGTACACTACTATACTGGGCCATCCAACCGGGCGGCTGTTGCTAAGCCGTGGCGGCTACCCTATTAACCATAAAAAAGTAATAGATGCATGCGCAGCAAACAATGTAGTAATTGAAATAAATGCCAACCCGTTGAGGCTTGATCTTGACTGGCGCTGGCATCAATATGCCTTGGAGAAGGGCGTTTGGCTGTCTATAAACCCCGATGCCCACCGTTTGGAAGGCCACCTGGATATGCATTATGGCGTTTTAGCCGCCCGTAAAGGTGGCTTATATAAGGAAATGTGTTTAAATGCGTTATCACTACCAGAAATTACTAAGGTATTTGAAAAGAAAAGGTCGGCAGTAAAATAGAAAGGACTAAAGACTAAGATAAAGGACTAAGGATTGAAAGAAAAAGGATAAAAATCCAATCACTTAAATGATCAATGGCCTAATGACTAAACAAGAATGATAGATAAAATACGTTCAATACAATCATCAAATGCCAAACCTGCTATATTAGTAATAGGCGATTTAATGATAGATCATTATATTATTGGCGGCGCCACCCGCCTATCGCCAGAGGCACCAGTGCCTATTGTAAATGTAAAAAAAGAAACATATACCCTTGGCGGTGCGGGTAACGTAGTACAAAATCTGGTATCACTGGGTGCAAAGGTAACCGTGGCTGGTGTTATTGGCGACGACACCTCAGCGTCGCAGGTTATAGACATATTAACAGAAGAAGGTGTAGAAACTCATACCATTATTAAAGATGGTAGTCGTCCTACTACCGTTAAAACCAGGGTTTTGGCTGGTAGCCATCAGTTGGTGAGAGTGGATAGAGAGGTTACCGATGCAGTTTCTTTAGCTATTGAAGATGAATTGATTGGTAAATTAGCAACTTATATTGAGCAGGCGGATATGGTAGTGTTATCCGATTATAATAAAGGTTTATTCTCGCCATCCTTAACTCAAAAGATTATCATTGAAGCCAATAAACATGGCAAGAAAGTAGTAATAGATCCCAAGGGTTTAAATTACGAAAAATATAAAGGCGCTTTCATCATTAAACCCAACCGTAAGGAACTGGCCGAAGCAGCTAAAACCGAAAAGATTAATTCGCTGGAAAGCTTACAACAGGCAGCGAAGGTTATATTTGAACAAACCGGCACAGAATATATAGTAGTTACTCTATCCGAAGAAGGTATGGTTATACTGAGTGAGTTAACACATAAGCTATTACCGGTAAAAGCCACCGAAGTATTTGATGTAACCGGTGCCGGCGATACAGTACTGGCAACAATGGCTTATTTTATAGCAGCCGGGCTAACGGTTGAGGAAGCCTGCGAACTGGCCAACCATGCTGCTGCCATAGTTATAAGGCAAGTAGGCAGCGCTACCACTACTATTGACGAAATAGTAAAAGACATGGAGAAAGGCTGATTTGCGGAGTAAGGACAAAAAAAGACAAAGGACAATAGCGCCAACACACATTATAAAAAAAATAAAACTATAAAATGGTTTTAGACGAACTTAAAGATCATCAGAATACTATTCAACAGGTAATTGATACGCTTACAGGCGATATTGAAACTGCCTGTGAAATGATGACCACTACCTTAAAAAACGGCAATAAAGTATTGTTTGCCGGTAACGGCGGCAGCGCTGCAGATGCACAACATCTTGCGGCCGAATTGACCGGCAGGTTTGTGAAAGAAAGGAAGGCTTTTCCGGGTATAGCGTTAACCGTTGATACTTCGGCAATTACGGCTATTGCAAACGATTACCACTATGATAGGGTATTTTCGCGCCAGGTAGAAGCATTTGCCCGCCCGGGCGATCTGTTTATCGGGATTTCGACCAGCGGAAACAGCCAGGGAATTTTGAATGCTTTTGAAACCGCAACCAAATATGGTTGTAAAACTTTAGGTCTTTCGGGTAGGGATGGTGGTAAAATGAATGGTCTTTGCGATCTTAATATCGTAATACCATCAAGCACTACCGCCCGCATCCAGGAAATGCATATACTGATAGGCCATATTATGTGCCAGGCAGTTGATGACTTGTTTGATTAAAAAATCAGGAGGAACGCAATATTTGTGTTTCCCGTTTGATATGTTAAATAAGACGCAAATATGCGTCTCTACAAAAAAAAATTAATGAGAATCGATTTAGAAAAAACAATTACCGATAAGATCAGCGATTTAGCTTCGCTTAAGATGAAGCGGCAAAACTGGGCAATTGAAGGTAAAAAAGTGGTTTTTACCAATGGCGTTTTTGACCTTTTGCATATCGGCCATATAACTTACCTGGCAAAAGCCGCCGAACTGGGTGATAAGCTCGTTATCGGGCTTAATGCAGATAGTTCGGTTACAAGAATAAAGGGCGAAAACAGGCCCGTTAATGACCAGAGTAGCCGCGCTGCCATCCTGGCCGCCCTATTTTTTGTAGATGCGATTGTTGTATTTGAGGAGGATACCCCACTGAACCTGATCAGCACTTTACTACCCGATTATTTGGTAAAAGGTGCTGATTATTCTATTGACAACATAGTTGGTGCAAAGGAAGTGATAGCCAATGGCGGCGAGGTAAAAACCATTAATTTTGTGGAGGGCTATTCATCTACTTCTATAATTAATAAAATCAGGAACCAGATTACCTGATAAGCACATCAACATGAAGATACTGGTGATCCGTTTTAGCTCGATGGGCGATATTATATATACTACCCCAGTTGTGCGCTGCCTCAAAAAACAGGTCCCCAATGCCGAAGTGCACTTTTTAACCAAGCCTGCCTTTAAATATATCTACGATAACAATCCTTATGTTGATAAACTGCTGCTGCTAAAACCCTCGCTTACTGATACCATAAACGAGCTAAAGGCAGAGCAATACGATCATATTGTTGATTTGCATAATAACCTGCGCACCACTATTATTAAACTGCGCACTGGTATAAAATCAACCACCTATAAAAAGCAACCCATTAAAAAGTGGCTTAGTTTAAAATTTAAATTAAAGCTGATCCCCCCTACCCATTTGGTTGACCGTTACCTTGAAGCAGCGAAACCTTTAGGAGTTGTTAATGATGGCCAACCTATTGATTACTACATCAAAGCCGAGCATCAGCTTAATAAATTATTGCCGGCATCGCACCAAAACGGCTACATAGCGTTCATCATAGGGGCAACACATTTTACCAAGCGGATGCCAAATGAAAAGATCATCAGTATTTGCAGTCAGCTAAAATTACCGGTTGTATTGTTGGGCGGTAAGGATGTTAAAGCTAATGGTGATGTTATTGCCGAAGCAATAGGCGCTCCGGTTTATAATGCTTGCGGCATAACTTCGCTTGATGAATCTGTTTTCCTGGTGTCAAAAGCCGAAAGCATCATTGGTTTTGATACCGGCCTCACCCACATTGCAGAGGCTTTTAACAAACCCATAGTATCTGTTTGGGGTGGCACTGTGCCGGAGTTATTGGGTGTACAGCCTTATATGGTTAAGGATGTACTGGTTGCAGGTATTGATTTGGATTGTCGTCCATGCTCCAAATTTGGGTTGGAGAAATGCCCACTCGGGCATTTTAAATGCATGAATGATATGCCTGTGGATGGGATTATTGAGTTTGTAAACAAGTAATACCCTATCTTAATTATTAGTAGCTGTTATATTATTAATCAGCCATTCGTAATAGTTTCATATTATCTACTGTAATATTTTAAACCTTATCAATGAAAACACTTTTCCTTTTCCTGTTTTTAGTCGTCGGTTCATTTACCGCTTTTGCACAATTACCGGGCTTTGGTATTAAAGGAGGGGTTAATTTTTCCAAATTAAGCACATCGTCTCAAAACAACGATCCCTATATTATCTCTTCCACGCTAACCACATTTTCTGTTGCGGCCTTTATCGATTTCAAATTTGGTAATTTTTCGTACCAGCCGGGTGTAAATTTTACTGGCAAAGGCGGGCAAACTTTTTATAAGGGGTTACCAGCAGATGGTATAGATGTTACCGAAAAAGTAAAGTTATATTACCTCCAGGTGCCAATGAACATAGTTTATCACTTACCGGTTGTAATTGGTAACCTGTATTTAGGGGCGGGTCCTTATGCTTCAGTTGGTACATCGGGAAAAATAAAATATTCAACTTCAGCAACTTCAAAATCCCAGGATGTAAAGTTTGGCAGCAACGGCGATTTTAAAACAACTGACTTTGGCGCCGATATTATAGCTGGCTTTCAACTTAATACAGGTTTACTTATAAGCCTAAATTACGATCTTGGTTTATCAAACATATCAAATGACGGTAATACCAAAAACCGGACGTTTGGGATTTCGGCTGGCTTTGTGTTTTAACATTTTATCAAAGCATCTAAAATTATATTGTGATAAGTAGCTATTGACTCTTTCTTTTTGATTAATTGATTTTTATACATTTGTTAAATTTCAACCTAACCAAAATCAAGTGAAAAAACTTTTAATTACCCTACTTTTAACGACTTCCTTTATTACAGCTTTTGCTCAATTACCCAGTATCGGTATCAGAGGGGGCRCAAATTTTGCAACGCTCAAGGCCTCCGGTACACAGGCTAATGTAATAGCAGGTACAAATACAATTGCTAATTCGGGTTCGGTTACCTCATTTAATGTTGGTGTTTTTATCGATGTTAAACTGGGCCATTTTTCGTTACAACCTGCTGTTAACTTTACCGGTAAAGGCGGTACATTTAATGGTTTTACAGGTACATTTCCAAATGGTTCAAAAAGCGAGGTTACCACCAGATACAATTTATACTATGTACAGGTGCCTTTAAATATTGTATATCACATTCCATTTGTGGTTGGCGAGTTTTATGTTGGTGCAGGTCCTTTTGTGGGCATGGGTGTGTATGGAAAAAAGAAACTATCGGCCGATAACAACAATAATGGCACGCATACGATGATTTCATCAAACGATAAAATTACGTTTGGCGATAATGGCGATATCCGGTCTGACGAGTATGGAGCCGATGCTATAGCGGGTATTAAATTAAAAGGAGGCTTACTTTTTAATTTAAATTAYGACCTCGGATTATCAAACATAGCCCCCGATGCTTTGGGCAACAAATTTAAAACCCGTGTTTGTGGCGCTTCAGTAGGATTTATTTTTTAATTTTTTGAGTAGACAAAGAAACAAAATGCATCATTATATACTTAATTTTAAAAAAGAGATATAAGCCTCTCCTTTATTTAAATCATGAAAAAACTACTCCTGATTCGCCACGCAAAAGCAACCCACGAAGCCGGTTATGTTGATTTTGAACGACCATTAAAACAATCGGGCAAGGACGATGCAGAACTGATGGCATCAATTGTAAAAGGGCAATCTATTAGTCCACAGGCCATTATCACCAGTCCGGCGTTACGTACTCAAACAACAGCTGATATTTTTACCAAACACCTGCAATTACCCAAAGCAGGTACCGATAAAAGGATCTATGAAGCCGGCGAAAAAACCTGGATAAAAGTAATTAACGACTTGCCAAATAAGTATGATTTTATTGGAATTGTAGGTCATAACCCCGGCATCAGCCAGGTTCTGCACTACCTCACAAGCCAAATTCGCGAAATGCCTACCTGTGCGGTAGCCCTCATCACCTTTGATAACGATAACTGGCAATCCATCAGCGAAGAAGATGGACATTTAAGCTTTTTTGATTCACCTAAGGGATAAGAAGCTAAAAGCAGGATGCACAAAGCCCAAAGCTAACAGATTGACTTTCAATATATTTAATCAATTTATGGGAGATTAATWAATAAACTCCATATAAAGTATTAAGCAGCCACAGTTTTGATCTTCAGACTCAAGACTTCGGACTTAAGGCTTCAGACTCAAGGCTTTGAACTACCTACTAACTCACCCTATAAGTTTTCCCCGGTAACGACCTGATATACCCCTGCATTTCCATATTAAGCAGGTTCATAGCCAAAATGCTCATAGGCATATTGGCTTTTATGGTAAGTTCGTCTATAGCCAAAGGCATTTTGTTTTCCTGTAAAATATCAAAAATAAAGCGTTCATCAGCTGACAGATCCAACGGTAACATAAACTGTTCAACGGGTTTGGTATTGTCGGCCTTTTCCCAACCGAGGCTGAAAGCCAGGTCGGCCATGCAGGTAAGCAACGCCGCTTTGTTATTGCGAATGAGGAAGTTACAACCCTCCGAATAAACATCATCCAGCCTGCCTGGAAAAGCAAACACATCCCTATTATAGGAATTGGCAATTTCGGCAGTTATCAATGCGCCTCCTTTTAAACTTGCCTCAATCACCACCGTAGCATCAGCCATACCGGCTACAATACGGTTTCGCTGCGGAAAATTCTCCCTGTCGGGCACTGTTCCGGATGGATATTCGGTTAATAAACCGCCATTTTCCAGCATTTTATCGGCGGTTCCCCGGTTTTGGCTGGGATACAACCTGTCCAGCCCATGCCCCAGCACACCTACTGTAGGCACATTTAATCGCAAGCATTCCCTATGAGCGGTTACATCAATGCCCAAAGCAAGGCCGCTTACTATTAATACATTGTATTGTTGCAACTCCTCAATAAGCTGCCGGCACAATTGGCGGCCATAATCAGTAGCATTCCGGGTGCCCACTATGCTGATCACCTGTGGCGGATTCAGGTCCATTTTCCCTTTAGCATACAATAGTATGGGCGAATCGGCACAGTTTTTTAAGCGTTTTGGATACCTTGCATCGGTATAAAATATCAGTTCTATCCCCTCTTTGTCTACAAAATTCAGTTCCTTTTCGGCAAGTCTCAGCGCTTCATTAAAATCCCACTGACCGGCTCTTTTTTCGCCGATACCTGGTATCGTGCTCATTTTAGCGGGCGAAGATTTAAAAACCGCGTCAGCACTCCCCAAATAAGCCATCAATGACTTAGCCGCCACCGGACCTAAATTTTTAACAAATGATAAAGCGGTATTATATAGTAAAGACATTTTAAATGTGCAGATTTCTAATTTCAGATATGCAGATTAAGTACAGATGTGCAAATTTCAGATGTGCAGATATGCAAATTAAACGCCACTATCAATACCACGAATATACAAATCCTAAAAATATTAGCAAATATTAATTTTAGATAGGCAGAAAAGATGTGCAGATTTCAAATTTCAGATGTGCAGATTTTTGAACCGGAATTTATCGAATTAAAGAATTCTCGGAATTTTAAAATTCGACTAATTCAATGAATTCTAAAAATTCCGGTTCAGACAAAATCTGCATATATGCACATCTACTCCCCTCATCTGCACATCTGAAATCTGCACATCTGAATAAAAAACTATAAAAATAGTTTGCAAACTATAAAAATAGTTCTACCTTTACTTAACTATAAAAATAGTTTGCTATGAATGTTAAAGAACTCACCAAAGCCGAAGAGCAGATAATGCAGATACTGTGGACTTTAAAGGAAGCCATTGTGAAGGATATTATTGAACAAATGCCCGAACCTAAACCTGCTTACAACACCGTATCAACCGTGGTACGGGTACTTGAAGGTAAGGGTTATATTGATCATAAGGCCTATGGCAACTCGCATGTTTATTACCCGCTTATCAGCGATGATCAGTATAAAAAATTCACTTTTGATAAGATGATGAAAAACTATTTCAGCAACTCCTATCAAAGCCTGGTATCATTTATTGTCGACGAAAAAAAAATCAGCATAAAGGAACTTGACGAGTTAACGTCCCTTATTGATAACCTAAAAAGCAAAAAACAATCATGAACTGGCTGCATTACCTCCTCGAAGCAAACATATACCTTGCGGTATTTTACGCCGGGTATTGCCTGTTTTTAAATAAGGAAACTTATTATACGTTTAACCGGGTTTATCTGTTGCTAAGCTGTGTCATCTCGTTTGTTTTACCGCTTATCCAGGTGGGTGCGTTAAAGCCCGCGGCCGCACCTTTGCAACAAGCTTATATAACCGTGGTACCAAATGCTCATGCAACTACTGCCCCGGCAGCTATTAATTACCAGCCACAACTAAGCCACTTTACGTTGCAGGATGCTGTTTGGTATATCTATATAACCGGTATTTTAGTGATGACGCTATTACTCATCATTAAGGTAGCCAGGCTCATCAAAATGACAAGGGGAAGCAATACGCTGCTTGATGATAAATATAAGTTGATAGGTATCGATGGCTCAAATACCGCATTTTCATTTTTCAATTACCTGTTTATCGGCACAAAAACCACCGGGAGCGATATCATTATCAGGCATGAGCTGGTGCATATTAAACAAAAACACTCGGCCGATATTATTTTTATAGAGCTTATCAGGATCATCAACTGGTTTAACCCCATCATTTACATGGTACAGGTAAGCCTTAAAACAGTGCATGAATACATTGCCGATGAGCAAACCGCAAACAAGGAAACCGATGCTATCACATACTCATCTTTCCTTGTTAATAATGCTTATGGTATTACCGGTTCATCTATCACACATTCATTTTTCAATTATAATCTACTTAAAAAGAGGATCATTATGTTAAACCAAAAACGTTCGGGTAATTTAGCAAAGCTAAAATACCTGGTGGCAGTACCCATTTGCGCGGGGATGCTTTGCGCTTCAACATTGGCTTTCAGCAAAAATTACGCACTGATTGACCTGGCGCCAAAGGACAACCAGCAACCGTTGGCAGCCAAAGCTTTAACTACCGTACAAAAAGCGAGGTCGCAAAAAAGCAATCCACACTTACAGGTTACAATGGCAGATCAAAAAGTTCCAAATGTGCCTGTAGCACCGCTTAACCTTAATGACGCTACCAAACTCCCCCCTCCACCACCGCCTGTCCCGCCAATTGGTATAGAAACCGACACACCAGGCAACGCGGCTAACGGTGTTTTGCCCAAATACCTGGCAAGAGTTGTACGATACCCTACAATTGACCATAATAACCGCATCGGCGGCAGGGTAATTGCAGCCTTTGATGTGGTTGATGGCAAAATTACCGATCCTAAAATTGTACGGGGTGTAGAACCGGTGATGGACGGAGAACTTTTACGTGCTATTAAAGCCTATGACGGCACACTTGATTTAAAAAACGGGCATTATTCAATTCCGGTGTCGTTTCAGTTATTGGATGCTAAAAACAACCAGGTTTCCCACTTACCTGAGGCAAATACTGCTGATAAGCAAAAAGCAAACGCTGATACACCTGTCAAACAATCTAACAGCTTCTCAACCGCGGTTAGTTTAGATGAAGTGGTGATAGTGGGTTACGCAAAAGATTAAAACATTTTCTGATTTTTAAATACTCATCCATAAAATCAAAACCGAATGAACTGGCTGCATTATCTACTGGAATCAAACCTGTACCTGGCTGTATTTTACGCCGGTTACTGCCTGTTTTTAAATCACGAAACGCACTACACCCTTAATCGCGTGTACCTGCTGTTAAGTTGTGTGCTATCATTCGTGTTACCTGTTATCCAGATAGGCGCGTTAAAACCAGCGGAAATTAGCCTGGTAAACTACCAAACTACAGTGGCTGCCGGTTCTGCCGCTGCACCAGATGAAGCTTATTACATCCCTTGGGATAATGCATTATGGAGTGTTTACATTATTGGGATATCGGTATTGGCTTTGATACTGGTTATTAAACTGTTTAAACTGGTAAACCTAACCACATCAGGTAAAAGGCTTATTGATAATAAGTACAAGCTGATAGATATTGAAGATGCAGATACTGCCTTTTCATTTTTTAATTACCTCTTTATCGGCACAAAAACCGGTGGCAGCGATATTATTATCCGGCACGAACTGGTGCATATCCGCCAAAAACACTCGTTTGATATTGTTTTTATCGAGGTTATTAAAATCATTAACTGGTTTAACCCCGTCATTTACCTGTTGCAAATAAGCCTTAAAACCGTACACGAGTACATAGCCGACGAGCAAACTGCGGCTCATGAAACAGATGCGCTGGCCTACTCGTCATTCCTGGTTGATAATGCTTACGGGCTCAACGGCTCGTCCATCACGCATTCATTTTTCAATTATAACCTGTTAAAAAAGAGGATCATTATGTTAAACCAAAAACGTTCGGGTAATTTAGCAAGGCTAAAATACCTGGTGGCCGTACCCATATGTGCGGGGATGCTTTGTGCATCAACATTAGCATTCAGCAAAAATTACGGGTGGATAGATATTGCACCAAAGCATACTGCTTTGCCGGCAGCTACTAAAATCACCCCAGCAATTAAAAGCTCAAATACCGCGGCCGATACATCTGCCAGGAGCCGGGTTAAAACAAAAGCTACAACGGCAAAAGGGTACAATTACGAAGAAACAGGCTATCTCATCAACAACAAAACCGATTTCAGGGTGATTATTACCGATAAAAACGGCGATCAAAAAGAGTATTACAAAAGCAAAGCAAAACCCGAAGAGCTGGCTATGCTGAAGGAAAAATATGGCTATTCGTTTCCTAAGATGCTGATATTTCCTAAAATGCCACCACCGCCGCCAATGCCGCCTGCTCCCAGGGTCGATATGAATAAAATGCCGCCACCACCACCGCCTGCACCACCAAAATCCGGCGCAAAAAAACTTCACAAGCTGCCGCCGCCGCCGCCTGCACCACCGGTTAGTTCAGCGGATATTAACAAAATGCCACCACCGCCACCAGTTCCACCGGTTGGTTCAGCAGACATAAACAAAATGCCACCGCCGCCACCGGTTCCTCCGGTTGATTCAAAAGACCTTGTTGAAATGCCTGCTCCTGCAAAACCAGTTTCGCTAAAAAGGTTAAATTTAAAAGTGGCGCCTGTAAAAACCGCCGACATTATTATTGATGCGCCTGCGGCTACTGCACAGCCAGCTTCACCAAAACAGCTTAAAAAATTAAATTTAAAGTTGGCACCCGTTAAAGTGGCTAAGGTTATTTTTGACGAGCCTAACGCGCCGACAGCTTCACCAAAACAGGTTAAAAAATTAAATTTAAAATTGGCACCCGTTAAAACTGTTGATATGATTATCGACGAACCTAAAGCAAAGGAAACTCCTGCACCGGCTGTAGCTCCTGCCGAAGTAAAACCATAATATCCAGCAGTAAGTTTAATGGCAAATGCAGTACCTGCACAGCATTAAATACATTTATGATAAAAGGCAAACCGCATAAAAAAACCTCAACCCAATGAGGCAAAATTGCTGAACGGACTAAAATCCGCTTCGGCATTTTTCCGTATAAATCCCTTCCCTCATTTTACTCCTTTTTCATTCAATTATCCGTAGGAGCTATCAAAAAATGATTTATTAGATGTTTTTAGGCTTCTAACGAAGCACATATCCACCGTCATTGTGGTAAAATTTCGCGAAACTCTGAAAGAGGAATGACAAACCGGCGAAAGACTTACKAAGTTTTTAAAACTTCGTAAGTCTGGGATTCTACAACTTGTCATGGGTAGGTACGAAGCAATCCCCGCCTTACAGAGTTGCTTTGCAAATCCGATCTGCATAGTTCGGGATTGCTTCGTGCCTTATAATGAAATGATCGTAAGTCATTGATTATCAATATGTATTTTTTACACATAACCCTCTTACCCGTCATTGCGAAGAACGAAGCAATCCCCGATTTACAGAGTAGCTGTGCAAATCCGCTCTGTATTTTGGGGATTGCTTCGTCGTACCTCCTCGCAATGACGATCATGAGGTGATTGTGGTACCTATACATGTCATTACTGTTTTTTCCAGCTCGGCTGGTGGTTACTCGCAATGACGACCAGTTTTTTATTTTCAAACGCTTCTTAGGATAACATTAAAAAAATAGTTAACTTGGTACAAACACAACAAACATACTGTTTGTTGAAAAATCAAATACTCAATTGATATGCGGACTTAATAATACCAATTGGGTGTCATTTAAATCAATTATCATGAAAAAGTTTGGAATCACTTTAGTCATTGTGGGTATTGCTCTTTTTATTGTCAGCAACTTCTTCTACAAAAAAACTATTAATCTGGTAGATAGTTCTGGCAGCAGCACAATTGTAACCGGCCCTAACGGCAGCTGGACATTTAAATTACCGGTTTTTGCCGGCGGAGCGCTGTTTGTAATAGGATTGGTATTTTATGCGGCATCGCGTACAAATAACCAAAGCCATGATCATCACGCCATATAACAGCTAAAAGTTATTCATTTACGTCAACAAATTTATTTCGCCTGGCACAACGTGTTACAAGGGAGAGGAGAAATAATGCCATAAATCCAAAATCAGCAAAATTAAACCGCGGCCTTTACATATATCACCTGCTTGGTTTCAAAAAACTCTTCGCCGAAATAATCTTTAAGGTGATATTGCTGCACTTTAAGGCCAGATTCTTTAATCTCCTGGTCAAGATCGCCCCCTTTTAGGTAGAGGATACCATTGGGCAGCTTGTTTTTGGATTGCTTATTGAACTTGGTACGCACCCATGGATAAAAATCTTTCAACTGGGTTACCGCGCGCGATATCACAAAATCAAACTTTTCGTCAACCTGCTCGGCCCGGGCGTGTGTTGCTTCTACATTGTTTAAGCCCAAAGCTTTGGCTACTTCCTGCACCACTTTTATCTTTTTACCAATAGAATCAACCAAATGGAACCGCGTTTTTGGGAATAATATAGCCAATGGGATACCTGGAAAACCACCACCTGTGCCTACATCAAGTACAGTTTCGCCCGGCAAAAAGGACATTACTTTAGCTATGCCAAGGGAGTGTAAAACATGGCGTTCATACAGCAAATCGATATCTTTACGCGATATTACATTGATTTGGCTGTTCCATAAATTATACATTTGGGGCAGTTGCTCAACCTGTGCACGTTGCTGATCTGTAAGGTCTGGAAAATATTTAAAAACGATCTCAGATGTCATCCCTGTTAAAGCGGTTTATGATGTTGCCCAATAAATACCGGGCCCTAAACAATTGTGCCTTAACGGTACCTAATGGCAAATCAAGCTGTTGGGCAATCTCTTCGTAAGATAACTCGTCAAAGTAACGTAAAGTGATCAGGTTGCGGTAACGCGCCGGCAAGCTTTCTATGAGTAATTTTAGTTCCTGAGTTTGTTGTTTTTTGATAGATGTTTCCTCGGGATTAAGTACATCTGCCTTTATCTGCAGCGGCTTTTCATCACCATCCTCATCGGTCATCCCGTGGATAGATTGGGTATTAAGTTTTTTCTTGCGGATAAAATCGATACAATTGTTGGTAGCTACCCTAAATAGCCAGGTGCTAAACGCATAATCCGGCTGGTATTTCTCCAGTTTTTCAAATGCTTTGGCAAAGGTTTCAACGGTTAGGTCCATGGCGTCTTCTTTGTTATTCACCATTTTAAGCACCATAAAGTAAATCGAATCCTTGTAACGGTGCATCAAATCAGCATACGCTTTCTGATCGCCGGTGCGCGCCCTCACCACCAGGTGAAAATCGTTTTTGGCGTTCTCGGTAAAGTTTGCGTTTATTTCCATTGGGTAGTTTTAAAAAAGGCGCCAACCAAGCCAAATATATTTAAATACATATAATATATTATGTCAAAAAACGGCAAATACCAAATAAGATCTTTACCATCAAGCTTTTTAAATACCTTACTGTATATTATCAACTGCACAACAAGCCTAAAAGCCAGCAAACCTAATGCCAATAAGGGCTCATAATTTAAAACCAGGCAAAGTATGAATAATATATAAAATAAAAAACCGCTTATGGCATCAAAGCTAAGCATTTGGCGGTGCTTATTTTTGTATAATTTACCTACACCAGCATGTCTTTTCTTTTGCCTGAACCATGATGATAAAGTTGTTTTTGCACTGGTATAAATAAAGGTTTCGGGATGAATTTCTATAATAGTATTATCTGCCGTGGCATGCTGATTTACAAACAGGTCATCATCGCCGGATATTACATGCATGTGCGATGCAAAGCCTTTAGCACTAAAAAACAACGTTTTTGTGTAAGCCAGGTTACGGCCAATACCCATATATGGATCGCTGTTTAAAGCACTCGACAAATAGTTCATACCTGTTTTAATGGTCTCGAAACGGGTAAACCTGTTCAAAAAACTGCCGGCCTTATAATAGGGTGAATACCCTAAAATTATCTCGGCTTTGGTACTAAAATTAACAGCCATGCGGGCTATCCAGTTTGCTGATGCTGGTTTACAATCGGCATCGGTGAATAATAAATATTCGTTTTTTGATGCTTTTATGCCAAGTGTAAGTGCAAATTTTTTGCCTGTTTTAAACCGGTCATGCTCGGTTATAGTAACCACCTTAAGATGCGGATACCGCTGTTGCATATCTTCCAGTATTTCATCCGAAGTATCAAATGAGCAATCGTTTATCACCACCACTTCAAAATCCGGATAATTTTGCTCTAATATAAACGGAAGATTCTCCTGCAGGTTTTTAGCTTCGTTACGTGCGCTTATAATTACAGAAACAGGTATCAGCGCCTGCGGTAACTCATCCATATGCTGGTAGCCGGCAAGGCGGCTATGGTTGCTTACCAGGTAGTACAGCTGAACAATAAAACAAAGCTGAAAAAGCAGAAAGAGTACGTCTTGTATATAAGTTTCCAATGAACAAAAATAATCAGGCAAAGTTGTTAAAATTACACGAATTTAAAGACCTTAATCGGCGTAAATTTAAGATTTAGAGGGCATAACATAAGGTATTTTTCCACACTTTTAGGATGAAGGGGGTTTGTGTGGATAAATAACCAGCCCCCTCTATATCTCCCCCGGAACGGCAGACTTTGATTTTTAAACTAATTTTGAGCGGCAGGACAACCGTTTCGAGATAACCGTTTAGCCTCTGGTCGGTGTGAAAACACCTACCATAAGCTCAATGAATTGATGGGAAGATGAGTTGACATAAAGGTGCGGGCCTCCTCCCCCAATGTCATTAAGTTAAGAACGTCCCGATGATTAAGCCCACCTAAGTCTTTCTGCTGATTAGCGGAAAAACTTTAAAAAAAGTATAGTTAAAGTCTCCCCAACCGGGGGAGATTTAGAGGGGGCTGGTAGTTTTTTTTTGTTAATTTTGYCCCTTCGAAATGAAATTTAAATTAACAGCACAAGACCCGCTTTCAAAAGCCCGCGCAGGTGAAATAACTACAGATCACGGCACCATACAAACCCCTATATTTATGCCTGTTGGTACAGCCGGCACAGTAAAAGCAGTGCATCAGCGCGAGCTTAAAACGGATATAGAAGCGCAGATTATTTTAGGAAACACCTATCATTTATACCTGCGCCCAGGCCTAAACACGCTGGAAAGCGCCGGTGGCCTGCACAAATTTAACGGCTGGGACGGCCCCATTTTAACCGATAGTGGCGGTTACCAGGTATATTCCCTTACCGAAGTGCGCAAGATCAAGGAAGAAGGCGTTACCTTCCGCTCGCACATTGATGGTTCAAAACACCTGTTTACGCCCGAAAATGTAATGGATATACAGCGCATTATCGGGGCCGATATCATCATGGCTTTTGATGAATGTACCCCCTACCCATGCGACTATAGCTACGCCCGAAGGTCAATAGATATGACCCATCGCTGGCTAAAACGCTGCTGCGACAGGTTCGACAATACCGAACCAAAATACGGCTATAGCCAAACGCTTTTCCCTATTGTACAGGGGTCTGTATATAAAGATCTGCGTATGAAATCGGCCGAAGTTATTGCTTCATTTGAGCGTGAGGGCAATGCCATAGGCGGGCTTTCGGTAGGCGAACCTGCCGAAGAAATGTACGCCACGACCGAAATTGTATGCAATATATTACCCGAGCAAAAACCCCGGTATTTAATGGGCGTAGGCACTCCTGTTAATATACTTGAAAATATAGCGTTAGGAATTGATATGTTTGATTGCGTTATGCCTACCCGTAATGCCCGTAACGGCATGCTTTTTACCAAAAACGGCATCATCAATATCAAGAATGAAAAGTGGAAAAACGACTTTAGCGCCATTGAAGATGACAGCGATTTGTTTGCCGATAAGGAATATAGCAAGGCTTATTTACGCCATCTGATCCACTCGGGCGAGATGCTTGGGGCACAAATTGCCACCCTGCACAACCTGCATTTTTATCTTTGGCTGGTTAAGGAAGCGCGTAAAAAGATCATTGCCGGCGAGTTTTATGCCTGGAAAAACATGATGGTGGGTCGTTTAGGCCAGCGATTATAATTACAGGATGATCAAATAATGCACCGTAAAAAGCGTTGCTTACATAATATAAACCATGGCTTTAAAAAACAATTAATCTGCCGATGAGGACTTTTATAAACCGGTACCTGATGGTTATCGACAGGTTTATCATCAAAAAATACCTGGGCACATTTGCGTTCACCATGGCAATTTTTGCGGTGATATCGGTTGTGTTTGATGTATCAGAAAAGCTGGATAATTTTACAAATAAACATGCAACACTTCATGATATCATATTCAGGTACTACGCCGGCTTTGTTCCCTTTTACCTGAACTTACTTTCGCCGCTTATCAATTTCCTGGCGGTGATATTCTTTACGGCCAAAATGGCCAACCAAACAGAAATTGTACCTATTTTAAGTGGAAAAGCCAGCTTTAACCGCTTTTTACGACCCTATTTTATAGCTGCCTCCTTTATATTTGTTGTATCGTTTTTTGCCAATGTGTACTTAATACCGTATACAAATCGCTTAAAAAACGACTTTGAAAATGCCAATGGCATAACAGATAACGACCCTACCAAAAGCCAGGTACATATGCAAATAGATAAACACACCTTTGTTTACCTGGCAAACTATGACCCCACTAACCATACAGGTTATACTTTTATAATGGAGAAATTCAATGGCGATACCCTACGCGAGAAGCTCATAGCGCAACAGGTAACCTATGATTCTGTGAAGAAAATATGGTCGTTAAAGGATTATTCGGTAAAATATGTGAACGGCTTGAAGGAGCAATTTATCCATAACCCGGCCCAAAAAGATACCGTTTTAGACATGCACCCCACAGATTTTATTGTGTATGATAACGTGTATGCAGCCATGTCATTAAATGACCTGAACAAGAATATTGACAAGGAAAGACTGCGCCGGCCCGAGGTTTTAAATAACCTTTATTACGAAAAATTCCATCGTTTTGTGTACCCTTTATCGGCTTATGTGTTAACGGTATTGGGGGTAGCTTTGTCTTCACGTAAGGTGCGCGGCGGTGTTGGCTTACCCTTGGGGATAGGGATTTTGCTTTGTTTTACCTACATAATTTTAGAGAAATTCTCTATCGTATTTTCTATAAAAGGCGGGGTGCCCCCCTTATTAACAGTTATGATTCCTAATACTGTATTTGGTATACTGGGTTATTATTTACTTTTAAAAGCCCCAAAATAGTGGATAAAAGTAAAACAAATGTGAATAAAAACCTGATTATACTCCATTTTACCGTATTTATTTGGGGATTTACAGGCATTTTAGGCCAACTAATCACCATTTCTGCGGTACAATTAGTGTGGTACAGGGTGCTTATAGCCTTTGTTTCGTTATTTCTGTACTTCAAATTCAGCAAAACCGACTTCAAAATTGAACGCAAAACCATGCTTAAAATGGTTTTAACAGGCGCCCTCGTAGGCGGTCACTGGATCCTTTTCTTTGCTTCTATCAAGCTTTCAACTGTTCCGGTAACGTTGGTTTGCCTATCCAGCATTACGTTATTTACGGCCATTTTTGAGCCACTGATCAACAAAACGAAGATCTCAAAACTTCAAATTTTGGCAGGTTTATTAATCATCAGCGGCATAGTTTTAATTTTTAAGTTCGAAACACAATACACTAAGGGTATCATAGCCGGCCTGGTAAGCGCCGTTTGCGCCAGTCTTTTTGCCATTATTAATTCACGTTTTGTAAAGAAAAGCGAAGCTCCCATCATTGCATTTTATGAACTAACCGGCGCATTTTTTTGGATCTCGATATACCTTTTTGCCACCAATGGATATAATGAAAAAATGATACTAAAGCCAGCCGATATTGGCTACCTGGTACTGCTTGGCACCGTATGCACATCGCTTGCCTATGTTGCCGGGGTATCGGTAATGCGCGAGCTTTCTGCCTTTCGGGTGGCGCTTATCACCAACCTTGAGCCGGTGTACGGTATCATCATGGCGTTTATTTTCTTTGGCGATATGAACAAAATGTCTGCCGGTTTTTGGGTAGGATCCGTCCTCATCCTGTCTACAATCTTCCTGTACCCTGTAGCGCAGAAACAAATTTCGAGGCACAGAAACCGGGCTTAGTATTTCCTTTTTTTTCCAAACTCTCATCCAGGTGGTAATTTTTTTGACCGCCTGGCGCTGCCATCAACCTTTCCTATTTACTGGAATCCACCTCTTGCTTTGTGATATCCGCATCAAAATATTGGCTGGGTAGGGGATAAAACCACACCGCAAAACAAGTCTCTTTTAAGCCCTGTGAGCCACTATAATTTTCGGGCGTGTTCTGATGCGTTGAAATGCATCAGCGTTTAACAGCGCCAAAATCCGGTTTTTAGTTAGTGTATCAACTACATTTTTTTCAGCAATACTTTAAAATCACAACTTATGACATATATAAGGCTTGCCTTGATAAATAAAATTTAAAAACTCATTTAATTAAAATTCATATTATCCTAAAATTCTAATAGTTATGTACTTTATATCATCTGATAATTTAACAAAAGACATCTAACTGAAATTGCAAAAAACTAAAAAAATTAGCACTATCAAATAACATACCTAAATGATCTATTTATAACACTATAAATGAGACACTTACAACATGTTATCTAAGCAAAAAATACTTTAGTGCTATCAGCACCAATTGTAATTACAAAGTGTACCGAACCAAAAAATGAGAGTTTAAATTAAATGCAGGCAGTTGCCCGGTTTGTATACAGCGAAGAAAAATGAGAGCGAAAATTTTGATTCTCGTCAAAGAAAAATCCGGCAGGTTTTTGAGTTTTAAAATTACGGAGAGGAGAATATAATGTCGGGCTTATGGCGATTTGCTGAGAAAATTATTTTTAAGAAATTGAGATTAAAATCCGGCCAACCCTCTTCAATTATTTTCGCGCTCCAAAAACAAGTCGGATTTCATGAGCATAATTTCAAATGATTTTAACAAGAGGAAAAAATCCGGAACCGGATTAAATCCGAAGTTTAAAATCCGGATCCCAAAATCAAAATAAATCCGGATTCCAAAACCCGGATTCCGAAATCACTCAAAACCATTTTTAATAAACATTTAAAAACCGCATATTGTATTAACTGTTAAATCAAATCACCATGAGCATAAAAACCATCACCATAATTGTCATCACAATTTTGCTTACAACAGCGTTCGTCCAAAATACCGACGAGGTTACATTTGCATTTTTGTTCATGAATTTCAGAATCTCCAAACTAACCATCATGATCACAATGACAGTGATCGGTTTTATTTTAGGCTTCCTGGTTGGCCGCCCTAAAAAGGCCAAATACGATATCGGCGGCTATCATGACAACATCCACAACAAAGAAGACAACAATACACTAAGTGACGAAGACAGAGACTACATCAGCTAACACAATGGAAAACAAAATCGGATTTATGGGCCTTGGCAACATGGGTACCCAGATGGCCAAAAACCTCATCAGCGCAGGCTACCATTTACAGGTTTACAACCGCACCCTTTCAAAAGCCGACGAGCTTGGCGCGGCCCACATCACCAAATGCCAAACCCCGGCTGATGCCGCTGCGGGCGTACCCATTGTGGTGAGCATGCTATCAGAAGATGAGGCGCTGCGAGAATCGGTTACAGGCGACGACGGAATTTTAAAAACGCTACAGCCAAATGCTGTGCACATATCCATGAGCACCATCTCGCCAGACACCGCAGAGCAACTGGCAAAGGCGCATAAAGAAACTGGCAGCTATTACCTTGCCGCGCCGGTATTCGGCAGGCCTGAAGCGGCGGCGGCCAGGAAACTTTTTATCTGCGTATCCGGCGATCAGTTTTCAAAAGATGCAGCCAAACCGGTGCTTGATAGCCTGGGGCAGGGCATATTTGATTTTGGTGAAAATGTTGGCAGCGCCAACGTATTGAAAATAGCCGGCAACTTCATGATAATGGCTTCGATGGAAATGATGGCAGAGGCCTTTACCCTTGCCGAAAAGAACGGCCTTGACCGTGTGCAGGTAGCCAACTTTTTTGGATCAACATTGTTCAACGCCCCCGTTTACCAAAACTATGGGAGGCTTATTGCCAACAAGCAATATGAACCGGTAGGCTTCAAGGCAAAATTAGGCTATAAGGACGCGCGCCTGGCATTTAAACTATCGCAGACAAGCGAGACACCCATGCCGCTGGTAAACGCCGTACACAGCCGCTTATTAACCGCCATTGCAAAAGGCCTTGGCGACAGGGATTGGGTAGAAGGTTTCGGCAGAGGTGTGAGTGAGGATGCGGGTGTTTGATTTCGATTTCGGATTTGGGATGTTCGATTTCGGAATTTTTATTTTTTGATTTGATGAATTTGGGATTGATAAATCTTGCAATCTCCAAATCAAAATAAATCCGAAATCGAACATCCCAAATCCCAATTACAAATAGAATACCTGGTTTGAGGATTCTAAATATTTAACATCCGGCGTTTCACTGAATATCCCAAACACTGATGCTCCGCTCCCGCTCATACTGGCGTAAATAGCACCGGCCTGGTAAAGGGCTGCCTTAACACCGCGGATCTCTGCGTGATTTTTGAAGATTGATATTTCGAAATCATTTTTGATATGCTTCTTCCATTCGGTTATCGGTTCGGTGATCAGCTCCAGTAAAGAGTCTTTTACCGGGGCTGGTTTTATCCCGCCAAAAGCTTCGGAAGTGGAGATATGAATATCGGGCATTACCAATACAATTTTGTAGGCCGACAGATCGAGTTTGACTGGCTCAAATTCATCGCCCCTTTCAAAAGCGTAAACAGGTTTGTTTTCGATGAAGAAAGCACAGTCGGCGCCAAGGCGGCGGGCATAGCCGGTCATCTCATCAATGGACAAATCAAGTTTAAACTCTTCGTTCATCAACCTGATAAAAAATGCGGCATCGGCAGATCCGCCGCCCAGGCCAGCACCTATCGGAATATTTTTGTGCAGGTGGATATTTACCGGTGGCAGGTCAAAATCCTTTTTCAACATGTGGTAGCCTTTAACACAAAGATTATCCTCTATCCTGCCTGGTATGCCAAGGCCCGATGAAGTAAAGTTCAGCTTATCGCCCGCTACCACTTCCAGCGCATCTTTTAAGTTGATGGGATAAAAAATGGTTTCGAGATTATGATAACCATCAGGGCGACGTTCGGTAATATTGAGGCCAATGTTTATTTTTGCATTTGGAAAAAGGATCATAATAAAAAACTAACACTGCTTGTATTTTTACACATCTGTTAGGATACCAAAATTAGATTATTTTTCTTTGTTCCGAAATCGTTCATTGGTTCACTGGTTCATTGGTCTCTTCTTACCCTGATCAATCCAACTACTCACCCAATCAACCATTCACTTAATCAACCAACAAAATGAAACAGTATCTCGACCTGATGAAACATGTGATGGAAACCGGCGCGCAAAAGCACGACAGGACAGGAACCGGTACCGTAAGTGTGTTTGGCTACCAGATGCGTTTCGATCTGAAAGATGGTTTCCCGATGGTGACCACCAAAAAGCTGCACCTCAAATCAATCATCCATGAGCTGATATGGTTTTTGAGCGGCGATACCAACATCAGCTACCTCAAAGAAAATGGCGTACGAATCTGGGACGAATGGGCTGATGCCGAAGGAAACCTTGGTCCGGTTTACGGATACCAGTGGCGCAGCTGGCCAAAACCCGATGGCGGCCACATCGACCAGATAACGCAGGTGGTTAACCAGATTAAAAACAATCCCGACTCGCGCCGCATGATAGTATCCGCCTGGAACGTTGCCGATGTAAACCAGATGGCCCTGCCGCCCTGCCATAGCTTGTTTCAGTTTTATGTGGAGCCCCCTAACCCGCTGAAGGGGGAGCTGAAGGGCAAGTTGTCCTGCCAGTTATATCAGCGTAGTGCGGATATATTTTTGGGTGTACCTTTCAACATCGCGTCATACGCGCTGCTTACCATGATGATGGCGCAGGTATGCGACCTTGACTATGGCGACTTTATCCACACTTTTGGCGATGCCCACCTGTACAATAACCACATGGACCAGGCCAACCTGCAACTAAGCCGCGAGCCGAGGCCGCTGCCAACCATGAAGATTAACCCGGAGGTAAAAGACATCTTCGCGTTTAAGTTCGAAGATTTCACTTTAGAGAACTATGATCCATGGCCGCATATTAAAGCAGCTGTGGCGGTATAGCGCTTGTTGTTGTTATTTTAAAATTTTGTAAATTTGATCATGACCTCTGTCCAGATAAAAAACGAAATACAAAAAGTACTTGACCAGGTACCGGAAACCGTGTTGCAGGATATTTTAGATTTTGTAAAAGAATTGCAGACACAATCACCCGGGCAGGTAAAACTTGCCAATAATTTACGAAAGATCCTTTCTGAAGATAAAAGTTTATTGCAAAGGCTTGCTCAATGATCGATTTTCAAACAACCCTGCAAATTCACAATATTTTAATTGAAAAATTTGGAGGCATTAAAGGGATAAGAGACCAGGGAGGATTAGAAGCTGCAATAGCGCGTCCACTGGCAACATTTGATGGCCAGGACCTGTATCCCGAAGCCATTGATAAAGCCGCAGCTGTTTTTGAAAGTATCATCATTAATCATCCTTTTCTTGATGGCAATAAACGAACCGCTTATACCTTACTCAGGTTAACTCTTCTTGAAAATGGATTGGATATTATTGCTTCTGAAGATGAAAAATACGACATGACAATTTCCGCCAGCAAGGGAGAATTGAATTTTGACGGTATAAAATTGTGGCTTTCCGAAAAAACAAAAGGATGATTTGCTTCAAACTAATACATGAACCAGAATTTTCCGAATTAAAGAAGTATCAAAATTTCACTAATCTTACAAAACAAACACCACGCGTCATTGCGAGGCACGAAGCAACCCCCGATAAGCAGATCCGCTCTGTATCGTTAGGGATTGCTTCGTGCCTTATAACGACGTGTTTTTAAAGCACTGATTATCAGCACATATTTTAATGATTCTATAAACTGAAATGATGTTTCAGCATGGCGGCGAGCCGACTCACCCCGACATCGCTGCGCTTGTCACCCCTCTCTCCGCTTCGCGCATAGAGGGGATTTGAAATAAAAAAAATGTTTAAACCCTCTTTCCAACGAAGTTGAAGAGAGGGTCGGCCAGCAAAGCGTAGCCGGGGTGAGTCGTTGCCAGCATGCAAAGCCGATTGCTTGGGTTAAGCCCTACAAGTCATTACTGTTTTTTCCAGGATCATCCTGGTGGAAACTCGCAGTGACGTTTTATGAATATTTAACAGCCTGAATTCAAAAAATTCTTTAATTCGATGAATTCCGGTTCAGATTAACAACAATGACAACATCAATCATCGTAGCCATCGCCAAAAACAACGCCATCGGTAAAGACAACAAATTACTCTGGTACCTGCCTAACGACTTAAAGCATTTTAAGGAGGTAACAACCGGCCATACAGTGATCATGGGGCGCAAGACCTTTGATTCGGTTGGTAAGCCCCTGCCAAAGCGCCGCAATATCGTGGTGACACGTCAGCCAATCACTATTGAGGGCTGCGAGGTGGTTAGCTCCATTGAAGCTGCTTTAGCACTTTGTGCCGGTGAGGAAGAAGTATTTATTGTTGGCGGTGCCGAGATCTACAGGCAAGCTTTACATTTAACCAACCGCATCTACCTGACGCGGGTTGACCAGGACTTTGATGGCGATACTTTTTTCCCCAAACTTGACCCAAAGGAGTGGGAGGAAAAAGAACGGGAAGATTTTGAACCGGATGAAAAAAACAAATACCACTATTCGTTTATTACGCTTGAGCGGAGCTAACATTTTTTGTCATCAATTTGTTTTAATTTAAAATTTTGTGCTTGCGAAATTTTATTAGATTTGCCGTCTTATTAAAAATAGCTTATAAACTAATTAATTACATATTACAAATTCGATGCAAGGTAAAGGGGTTATTAAATTTTTCGCCATTCTGCTGGCAGTTGTATGCTTATACCAGCTGTCATTTACATGGGTGGCCCAAAAGGTTGAGAGTGATGCCAAGGCATACGCAAAGGGAAGCACAGATAAAGAAAAGGCTTACCTGGACTCAATGTCTACACAACCGGTATATCCGTTATTTAAACACACTTATGCTTACGTAAAGCAAAGAGAACTTGCACTGGGTCTCGACCTTAAAGGTGGTATGAACGTTACCATGCAAATTCAGTTAGACGAGTTGGTGCGTAAAATTGCTAACAACAATCCGGATGTTGTATTCAACCAGGCTTTGGCAAATGCCGACAAATTACAGGCAGATGCAAAAACCAGTCAGAAAGATTACATCGCGTTATTTGTAAGCGAGTATGAGAAACTAAACCCTGATGGTAAACTGGCGACTATCTTTTCAACAAAAGACAACCAGGATCATTTAAAGTTCAACGCGTCAAACAGCGAAGTTGAATCTTATTTGAAAGATCTGGCCAATACCGCGGTAAAACAATCATTCACGGTATTAAACACCCGTATCAACCAGTTTGGTGTAACCCAGCCTAACATTCAGCTGGAAGCAAGCTCAAACCGCATCCTGATTGAACTTCCTGGTGTTAAAGAACCAGATCGTGTTCGTAAATTACTATCAGGAACGGCAAAGCTGGAGTTTTATCAAACTTTTGATAACACTGAAGCTTACCAATACCTTGGTAGTATTGATAACCTGCTTGCTGCTAAAAACAAAACATTAAAAGTCGATTCGTCAAAAGCTAAAGCAACGGCTAAAACTGATACCGCTGCCAAAGCAGGATCATTATTGAGCAAGGTTCAAAAAAATGCAGAAAAAGATACTTCGGCTGCAGCATTAAGCAGTAAAACGCAACAGGCAGCGTTACACCCATTGTTCGCGGTGTTGGAACCCAACGTTGGTCGCGATCAAAGCGGTCAGCCGCAATTAGGTTACGGCCCGGTTGTTGGTTATGCTGCATTAAAAGATACCGCCAAGGTTAATTCATACCTTCACAGCGCGTTGGCGAAATCGGCTATTCCACGTAACATCAAATTCCTTTGGGATGTAAAGCCTGTAAAAGATGCCAAAACCAAGATTTTTCCTTTATATGCAATTAAATTAAGCGGTGCCAGTAATGGCCCGGTATTGGAAGGTGACGTAATTACCGATGCCCGCCCTGACATGGATCAAAAGGGAAGCCCTGATGTGCAAATGACCATGAACTCTGATGGTGCACAAAAATGGCGTACAATTACTGCCGAGGCATCTGCTGCAACCAACAAAAGAGCTATCGCTATTGTTCTTGATGATAACGTATACTCTGCCCCTAACGTTCAAAACGAAATTTCTGGCGGTGTATCCTCTATATCAGGAAACTTTCAGATAGAAGATACAAAAGATTTAGCCAATGTGTTAAAGGCCGGTCGTTTACCTGCTCCGGCCCACATCGTATCCGAAGAAGTTGTAGGTCCGTCCTTAGGCCAGGAAGCAATCAACGCGGGTGTTACCTCATGTATCCTGGGTTTAGTTGTGGTACTGATATTCATGGTTGCTTATTACAACCGTGCAGGTACTGTAGCGGTGGTTGCGGTAATTATTAACATCTTTTTCCTGATGGGGGTTTTAACCAGCTTAGGCGCGGTATTAACCTTGCCAGGTATGGCTGGTATAGTGCTCACCCTGGGTATTGCGGTTGATGCCAACGTATTGGTATATGAGCGCGTGCGTGAAGAGCTTGCTTTAGGTAAATCATTAAAGATAGCCGTAGCCGACGGTTTTAAACACGCGTTACCATCTATCCTCGATTCACAGATCAGTACCTTCTTAACTGGTTTAATCCTGTTCATCTTCGGATCCGGCCCGATACAAGGTTTCGCTACTACATTGATGATCGGTATCATTACTTCATTGTTCTGTTCGTTACTGATCTCAAGGGTTATATTTGAGTGGATGCTTGAAAAAGGCTGGGATGTTAAATTCAGCAACCCATGGAGTTCACACACCTTTAAAAATGCAAACTATGCGTTCGTAAAAAACCGTTTCAAGTTTTACATTTTCTCTGGTTTGTTTATCACTGCCGGCTTAATATCAATTTTTGTCCGCGGGTTTAGTTATGGTGTTGATTTTGAAGGCGGCCGTAATTATATCGTTAAGTTCCCTAACAAAACAGTTACCACCGGCAAGATCCATGATGCTATTGATGCAACTTTAGGTCGTGGTACCGAGGTTAAAACATTGGGTACTGATAAAATGAGTATCACTACCAACTACCTGATTAAAGAAAACACTACAGCAGCCGATGCTAAAGTACGAAGCACGCTTGTTGAGGCTTTGGGTACTAAAGCAGAAACTAAAATTGCCGATAGTGATATTTTGGGTGGAGCTAAAGTAAGCGCAACAATTGCCGATGAGTTAAAAACCTCGGCTGTTTATACCGTATTGTTTGCCATATTTGTAATCTCTGCATATATCCTTATTCGTTTCCGCAAATGGCAGTTTAGCTTAGGTGCAATGGTAGCAACAGCGCATGATGCCCTGTTGGTACTTTCGTTCTTCTCATTATTCAGAGGAATATTACCTTTCTCACTGGATATCGACCAGGCGTTCATCGCGGCTATCCTAACGGTTATCGGTTACTCTATTAATGATACCGTGGTAGTGTTTGACAGGATCCGTGAGTTTCTTGAGCACCAATCAAAAGATGAAAAACAGGAAGAGGTTATTAACCGCGCTATCAACAGCACATTAAGCCGTACCATTATCACTGCTTTAACTGTGATATTTGTATTGATCGTATTGTTCATATTTGGTGGCGATGTAATCAAAGGCTTCTCGTTCGCGTTATTAATCGGTGTTATTTTCGGTACATACTCATCTATCTGCGTGGCAACACCTGTGATAGTTGACTTTGGAAAAAAACATCTTAAATAAAATAATTTGAATTATTAAAAGGCTCCAAAGAACATTTGGGGCCTTTTTTGTTTTAAAGAAGGTATCTCGCTGCCCTCACCAAAGGTATTGCGCGTGTATATAACTTTTTAATAAAAGAAAATTGTCATTTCCGAACGAACCGGGTGGGGATGAGCGCTTGAGTGAGGAGAAACTATTTCTTGAGCGATAGCGAAAAATCTTCGGCGATATGCTATGCAACTATGCATGGTTCAGAGCAGGGCGTATAAGATTTCTCACTCGTACCTCGTTTCGAAATGACAATCGGTTTTATTAATTAAAAAAGATCCCGAAGATGTGTACACGCAGTAACTCCAAAATGAAGGTACCTGATTGCCAATTGGGTACGCTTTAAAACAGGCCGATGGACGGGGTTGCAAATATTTTATAATGAGGTATAATTGCATTGTAAAATGAAATATAAAATACTGCCAAAAACTGTCATCGGCACAGGTATTGTACTATAATAAAAAGGCAAAGGCGTATATTTGCGCCTGATAGGCAATTACTGCAACGCAATACGCATCTCTGCATCATCACTAATAATCTGTATATGAACAAATCAGATAGCTCAAAATTCCCTTTAGTAGTTATAGTTGGCGGCGGCTTCGGCGGCCTGCAGGTAGCTAAAAAACTGGAAAATAAACCCGTTGACGTTTTAATGCTCGATAAGCATAATTACCACACCTTTCAGCCGCTGCTGTACCAGGTGGCTATGGGCAGTATCGAAGCTGAGTCGATAGCTTTTTCCTTGCGGAAGAACTTTGCGGGTCAAAAAAACTTTCGTTTCCGGATTGCCGAAGTGTTAAAAGTAAATCCCGAAAGCAATACTTTAGATACTACCATAGGCGAAATAGCCTATGATTACCTCGTGATAGCTACCGGATCAACTACCAACTTTTTCGGCAACAAAGAGATCGAGCATTTTTCTATGCCGATGAAATCCATCCCCGAAGCACTGAATCTGCGGTATTCTGTTTTGCAAAATATTGAAGAGGCCCTGCTAAAACCAAACAAGGAAGAGCGGGAAGCCCTGCTTACGTTTGTATTGGTGGGTGCCGGACCAACGGGCGTTGAGCTTTCGGGCTCATTAGCCGAGCTGCGCAACCACATCCTGACCAAGGATTATCCCGAGCTTAAAAAGGAAGAAATGAAGGTGTACCTGGTAGATTTTTTGCCAAAGGTGCTGGGGCCTTTTTCTGATCAGGCTTCAAAAGCGGCTAAACAATTCCTGGATAGTATGGGTGTTGAAGTGCTGTTAGGTGTAAAGGTTGAAAGTTATGATGGCAATGAAATAAAATTTGAAGGCGGTAAAACCATCCGTACTAACAATGTTATCTGGAGCGCCGGTGTTATGGGCGTAGTGCCCGAAGGTATAGACAAAGGAAATATTGAACGGGGTAACAGGATAAGGGTTGATAGCATTTGCCGGGTGGTTGGCAGTACCAATATTTTCGCCATCGGCGATGTGGCCGCCATGATTACTGATGAAACACCTAAAGGCCATCCTGGCGTGGCACAGGTGGCTATTCAAATGGGTGTACATGTAGCAAAAAGCATTGTACAGCTTATCAATCATGAGCCAACCGCTCCTTTTAAATATTTTGATAAAGGCTCATTGGCAACCATAGGTCGTAACAAAGCGGTTGCCGATTTGGGCAGGATCAGGTTCCAGGGATTTTTTGCCTGGCTGGTATGGATGTTTGTGCACCTGATATCACTTTTGGGAGGACGTAATAAAGTGATTGTATTTATAAACTGGGTATTTAGCTATGTTAACTATAATGGCGGTACAAGGCTCATTATCCGTAAGTTTGAACGTGAAGGCCTCACCGATGAGCAGCATTTGCCGGAGACGGTGAATTAGTGAGTGGTGAGTGGTGAGCGGTGAATGGGGAGTTGGGAATTGTACCGGTTGTTAATTATTAATAAAAGTTTTAAGCTTGCATATAAATAACGGCATATAGCAAGCAATTAAAATTAATCAACATTAACCACTCACTACTCACTACTGACCAACAATGGACATCAAAATAACCGAATGCCCCCGTGATGCGATGCAGGGAATAGTGCATTTTATCCCTACTGATGTAAAAGCTGCTTATATTAACCTGCTTTTACAGGTGGGGTTTGATACAATAGACTTTGGGAGTTTTGTATCGGCTAAAGCCATACCGCAGTTGCAGGATACCGCCGGGGTTTTAAGTAAACTGGATTTAAGCAATACCCGGTCAAAACTGCTTGCCATAGTTGCCAATTACCGCGGGGCCGAAGAAGCTGTAAAGCACCCCGAAATTACCTATTTAGGCTATCCGTTTTCAATATCCGAAACCTTTCAGCTCCGTAATACCAACACCACCCTGCCACAGGCATTTGATAACGTGAAGCGCATGCAGGAACTGAGTATGGCCAATAATAAAAAACTGCTGGTTTACCTTTCTATGGGTTTTGGTAACCCTTACGGCGACGAGTGGAACACCGCCATTATTCATGAATGGACTGATAAATTAGTGAGCGAAGGCATTCACAACATAGCTTTAGCCGATACCATAGGCATTGCTGATGCTGCCCAGATCAGCAGTATTTACCCTGACCTCTGCAAGATGTTTCCTCAAACGGAGTTTGGCATTCACCTGCACAGCACTCCTGGTACCTGGCAACCCAAAGTAGCAGCGGCTTATCAAAGCGGCTGCAAACGTTTTGATACTGCACTAAAGGGCTACGGCGGCTGCCCAATGGCCACAGACGACCTTACAGGCAACATAGCCACAGAAAACCTTATTGATTACCTTAAATCACAAAACGAGCTCCTGGGGCTTAATTTTGATAAATTACAGGAAGCACTGGACTATTCGGGCAAAGTGTTTTTGTAGATACTGCTTAGATGTGCAGGTTAATGAAGCACATAATCCACCCGTCACGAGTGGTAAAATTTCGCAAAACTCTGAAGGAGGAATGACAAACCGGCGAAAGACTTACGAAGTTTTTAAAACTTCGTAAGTCTGGGATTCTACAACATGTCATTGCGTACGAAGCAATGACGATGGTGGAAGTAATATGTTAAAACGAAAAATACAGACTTGTGAAGTGACTCTGTAAGTTGGGGATTGCTTCGTACCTCGCAATGACGGTGGTTTGCGACCCTCATCTGCACATTTGAAATCTGCACATCTGCACATTTGAAATCTGCACACTACCGCACAACCGCTTTCTTTGTTTTTGAAACTTTAGCCTTAACCGATTTATCAAAATTTTCCATAACCAATACGGATGCACCAATCAGTTCGGCATCAAAACCAAGTTCGGATACCAGCAGCTCTGTACCAGCCGAAAGTCTTGGGATGCAATATTTATGAATAGCCTGTTGTATGGGGGCCATTAGTATTTTGGCAACCTTTGCCCCCCTGCCGCTCAATACAATGATGGCCGGGTTCATGATATGCACCAGGATGGCCAGGGCCTTCCCTATTTTGTAACCCGCATCTGATAACAGCTCAATAGCAAACTGATCGCCGTTGTTGGCAGCTTCCAGCATAGCATCACCTATAAGTTTGGAGTGATCGTTACTATTGTATTTTAAACTGGTTATGCGGCCTTGTTTAATACCGGCAACGGCCTTTTGGGCCACCACCAGCAACGATGCTTCTGCCTCCAGGCAACCGCGTTTGCCACACTCGCAAAGTGATCCATCCTCAGATACCGGAATATGGCTCAACTCGCCTGCAAAACCATTATGTCCCCTAAACAGCTTCCCGTTCACTATCATTCCCAAACCTATTCCCCAGCCCAGGTTAATAACCATTACCTCTTTTTGAGCTTTGGCAATACCAAACTTTTGTTCGGCAAGAGCAATCAAACTTGAGTCGTTATCAATATAAGTATCTATTCCGGTTTTGTCGGTAAAGTACTCGGTAAGGCTTTGTCCGCCGGCATCAAGGTATGTATAATTTATACCCTCTGTAACGTTCACAAAGCCAGGCATTCCGATGCCTATCCCTGCAATTTTTTCTTTGGGGATACCGGTTTGTTTAATATAACCGTTGATTTCTTCGGTCAATTTACTTAACGCTTCATCATTATTCAGCAGCTTCAGCTCAAAAGTAAGCATATCCGCTACCGGGCTGTTGAGCAGATCAAAAAGCTGGATACGTGCGGTAAGCTGATCGAGCGCAATTGCCAGTATGTACATGGCATTGGCTTTTACCGAATACATGAGCGGTCTGCGGCCACCACTTGAGGGCGCATAACCATCCTCAACCACGAAACCTTCGTGCATCAGTTCATTAATAGCTTTAGCTATTGACGGAATACTTTTATCAAATAACTCGCTCAATCCGGCACATGACATCGCTTTATTAAAATAAAGCTTCTTGATGATCATATTTTTTAGCTGACTGCCCCTCACACCTTTATTTTCGGGTTCCATTCAATAATTAATAGTAATGTTTTTAAAAGACTAAGCTTAAGTGTTTAAAGTTTATAAAATTATAAATAAAGTAACGATAGTGCAACTGTAAATATTACAGTTAGTAAAATTGATTAATTGACAAAAATAATCAAATGAAATAAAATGAGGGGATGACAGGTAAATAATTTAAGGAGTGGCATTTACTGGAGACTATGTGAAGATACAGGCGTTACAGGCTAATACAAAAACAATAAGTATTGACAGCAGGGAAATCGCTTTAGTTATTAATTTCTTTTTGCATAAACATCCAGCACTGGCCTTCCAGGTCAGCGGCGCGGTGGCGAGCACCTGGGTAACCTTCGATGTACTTTTTATGTTAGAGGCTCCTGTCTAAAAATAAAAAACTGGTCGTCATTGCGAGGCACGAAGCAATCCCGAACTATGCAGATCGGATTTGTAAAGCAACTCTGTAAGGCGGGGATTGCTTCGTGCCTCGCAATGACGTGTGGATAAGTGCTTCGTTAGAAGTCTAAAAATCTCTAATAAATCATTTTTAGACAGCCCCTTAGATCAGGTTTATTTTTCTTCATTTTCCTGGTTTTTTCTCTATTTTTCTTCATTTTCCTGAGATTTTCCAGATTAAGAATCGCTTAAAACCAACGTTTTTACCCTATGGGGCATTCTAAATAAGCTAATTATTAAAACGGCTATAGCGTTAGCGGGCTGCATTTGGGCGTTAAAAAATGTCCATAATTTATACTGATTGCCGATTATTTAAAAAACGCAAGTAGCTGACAATCAAAACAAACAGCGTTCCACCCCATGTTTTCAACAAAACTTAAAGTATTGACTATCAGCACAAATAGCGTTCCACACCGTTCGGGGCGTACCAGCGTTCCGATGGAACGCCGGATCAGATCAGGCTCAAAAAAGCGCGAAGAGAATAAAGGTAAGCAGTTCTTTGCCTTTGCCTTCCACCTCTACTCCACCTCAAACTCTTTCTTCAGCTTTATATCTTCCGATGAGCTGCCTATCATCACCATAAACTTACCGGGTTCAACGGTCCAGTTCATATTCTTGTCCAATAAGGCCAGGTCGTCGGGGTGCAGGGTGAATTGTACCGTCTTTTTTTCGCCGGGTTTAAGGTTAATGCGTTCGAAACCACGCAGGTCGTATTCATAGGTGGTTACGCTGCTTACCTCGTCCTTTAGGTACAGTTGCACCACCTCATCACCCACCCGTGCACCCGTGTTGGTTATATCTACACTTACCATTACATCACCTTGCGCGTTCTCTTTCCCGGGCGACACTACCAGGTTACTGTATTCAAATTTGGTATAGCTTAAACCGAAACCATAAGGGTACAAAGCGCCGTTAACACTGGTTTTACCCCAGCTGTTCTGGCCTTTCTGCCCGGCCTGCGAGTTGGGCTTAAACGGAAAGTTAAACTCAATTTGCCCGGTTGTTTTAGGGAAGGTAATAGGCAGCCTGCCGCCGGGGTTATTATCGCCAAACAAGGTTTCGGCAATTACCTGCCCGCTTTGCACACTTGGGAACCAGGCCTCCAGGATGGCAGGCACATATTTGTTTTCCCAGTTGATGGTAAGCGGCTGCCCGTTTATCATCACCATAACTACAGGTTTACCGGTAGCCTGCAAAGCCTGGATCAGCCTTAACTGGCGACCAGGCAAGTTCAACCCAGTACGGGAAAGACTTTCACCTACCCTATCCACATCCTCGCCCACAACGGCTATAACTACGTCGGATAACTTTGCTTGGGCCACCGCAGAATCAATACCGGCCTGCTCCTGCGCTGTAAGCGGTGTTTCGATGATCTCGCTTTCGGGCCAGGTGACATCAATTATATCGCAGCCTTTGATGTAGTTTACGTTTGCTCCTGCGCCAACATAGTTTTTGATCCCATCCAATACATTGGTCACCGGGTTATGCGAGGGACCATACCTGCTGGTAGCATAATTGGTTTCGGCAGCCAGCGGACCGGTTACCAGTATGTTTTTAAACCTGGTTTTATCCAGGGGCAATAAATCCCCTTCATTTTTTAACAACACCATAGACTCCCGGTTCATTTTTAGCGACATGGCCGCATCAGCTGCAGTATGAACAATTTTATCGGCAGCCTTGGGATCTTTCACATAAGGACTATCAAACAAACCCAGGCGGAATTTTACCCGCAACACATCACCAACCCTGGAATCGATGATCTTCATCGAGAGCCTGTTTTCTTTGATCAGCTCACGAAGCGGTAAAATAAAGGTTTGGGGCATGGTGAAATTGGTGCGCACATTCAGGCCAGCCTCAACCGCCTGTCTTACAGCTTCTTTATAATCGGCTGCAACATGGTGTTTGGAGTATAGGAACTCAACTGCCTCGCTATCGCTAACCACATAGCCGTCAAAACCAAATTGCTGGCGCAGCAGTTGCGTTAAAAAGTAATAGCTGCCGGTTACGGGTACTCCATCCCAATCATTATAGCTGCTCATAACGCCCATAGGATGCGCCTCCTGGATCACCCGGCGAAAAGGGTACAAATATACCTGGTGCATTTCCCTCGGCGCCACATGCGGATCGGTACGGGCGCTGCCGTCGCGTCCGCCTTTTGGCACACTATACACCGCGAAGTGTTTCAGGGTTGAGGCAACCCCTTCTTCCTGGATCCCCAGAACCATTTGCTTGCCCAGTTCGGCAATATGGAAAGGGTCTTCACCATAGCACTCCACCACGCGGCCCCAGCGCTGGTCGCGGGCGGGGTCGAGTATGGGCGCATAAACATTGGTATAACCCAAAGCTTTCGCCTCGCGGCCTACTGTCTGCCCGGCCTGGCGCACCAGTTGCTTATCAAACGTACTGCCTATACTTATAGGTGCCGGTAATGGCGTTGCCCGGTCGTGATTTAAGCCATGAATCCCCTCGTTGGTAAAATCAACCGGGATGCCCATACGGGTTTCCTCCACAAACCATTTCTGAATGGTATTGATAGCCGATGCATGTTTGCTGAAAGGAAATGAATATTGTGTCGGCGCAGCATCGGTATGCGAGGTAAGGTTATTTAATTCTTCATCGATGTTGGCAATGCCATCCTTCCAGATCTCGTTTTTCCAGTTGGGCACGGGCATTTCGTCTTTCAAAACCCGCTTGTAGCCATACAGTGTGGCCATCTGGCAGGTTTTCTCCTCAACGTTCATCTGGCTGAGCAGATCGGCAACACGTTTATCAATGGCCTGGGATGGATCTTCGAATACATCCATTTTGCCATTTTTGTTAAAATCTATCCAGCCTTTATGGTAAATGTTTTTTTGTTGTGCCGATGCCGGTAAAGCCAGCCCGGCTGCCAGTGCCGATACCATGCAAATGCGCGGCAGGTAATACTTTGTTCTCATGTAGATGAATTGCGCGTTAGTATTTCAAATATAGGAGAATGGGTAATGCGTTGTACGCCTGACACAAAGCTGTTACAATGCCCCCCGGCCCCCTAAAGGGGGAGCCTGAAGTATAAATGCAAATCAAAAGCTCCCCCTTTAGGGGGCTGGGGGGCTCAGTGTCTTCTTAAAAAACCCAACGGCCAAAGTATCCACCTTTAAATGCACAGCATGCCTGTCCACAGATGCATCATCGGTAAAATAAATGGGGGCTTCTTTTTTAACCGGCTCAATAGCTTCTGATAGCATTACGTAATGGCCAACCTTACCAGGGTTAATATAATATTGAGATCCCTTGATGAGTTCATGGTAAAGCAACGCATTGGTTTTTACCGGGGCTATGCTATCGCTTTGCGAACCCACAATATAAACCGGCCCTCCTATGTTTTTAACCTGCTGCTTAGCTGTAAAACCCGGACCCAAAGCCGGTGAAATAGAAAAGAAAGCTTTAATGCGTTTATCTTTCAGGGGTGGATAATGCTTAGCCCCGGCCAATAAGGTACTATCATCCAGGTACTTTATAAGACCCGGATATTCGGGGATGTCCATTTCTCTGCGACCTACGGTTTTATAATAGTTACGGAGTACTTCAAAATCAAATTCGCCACCTGCTAAAGCAATAACCGTATACCCTCCAAAGGAAAAACCTGCCGCTCCTATTCTTTGCGGATCTATCACCGATTTAAAATCATGATCGTTCAACAGTGAGGTTAGTGCAAAGCTGATATCCTGGGGCCGCTCCCAGGGCTTTAAAAACTCAATGCGGATCTTGTTATCAAAGGTATTGCCCCAATGGTCAACCGCGGCCACAATAAACCCGCTTTGAGCAAGTGCCGAAGCCAGCCACTCCAAAGTTAACCTGCCGCCACCGGTACCATGGGAGAGCATAATGATGGGAAGTTTACCGGCGGGTAATTTACCATCGCGCACGGTGGGCACGCGTAAAAACGGAGAAAAGGCCTTGTCCTGCACCTTTAATGTATCGGTTGTAGGATACCAAACCTCGGTAACAACCGGCCGGTTACGTTTTTCGTCCTTAAAATGAAAAGTGCGCTGCCCGATATTGGTTTGGGCAAAACTGATATAATTTGATAATAAGAGTATTAACGCGATTAGTAGTTGCCTGTACATAATTTGTGTGGTTTAATAATAACAAAGCAAGCCATTTAGAAGCTCAAAAAGATTGACAAAAGTCAATAAATCAGTTTTTTAATTTAACTCCGGTAAGCCAATCAAATAGCCTTCCCTTTAGCGGGCCGCGGGGCCTTCAACCGGCTCAAAGTTTCTTGCGATATTCCCAGGTAATCCGCAACAATTTTATTGGGCAAACGCCGGATGATCTCGGGCCGGGTATCCATCAATACCTGGTAACGGGTTTTTGAATCCATGGTGATAAGGCTTTCTATACGCTGAATAGAGGCGATATAATCCTGCTCTAAACCAATGCGATACATGGTTTCCCAGCCGGGGATAGCATCCAGTAATCTTTGCCGGTCGTTAAAGCTTAGCATCAATATTTCTGATACTTCCAGGCTTTGAATGGCAGCTACAGACGGCTTACCGGTAATAAAGCTGGGGAAAGCGGTACCCCAATTATTTTCAAATATCAGGAAGCGTGTCGATTCGGAGCCGTCGTCTGCTACCAGGAAAATCCGCAGGCATCCCTTTACCACAAAATAAATATATTTAGCTACGCTGCCTTTTTGCACCAGGATCTCGTTCCGTTTGGCATTTTTTTGTCTAAAGCAACTGTCAACCAGTGCCTCATGTTCTGGTGAGAGGCTGATCTTATCTGAAAGGTATTGTTTTAACGCAGGGTGCATAATTAAACCTTAACATTTAAATTATCTTAATCATTAACTGCAATATATAACAAAGACCTTATGTTTTAGTCTTTTATCCCTCATCCATTAATCCTTTGTCCTTCATCTAATAGTCCTTTATCTATTAATCCTTCGTCGTTTATTTATTAGTCCATAATCCTTTGTCCTTCATCCATTAGTCCTTCATCTGGTAATCCTTCGTCCTTTATCTATTAGTCCTTTGTCCTTCATCCATTAGTCCTTCATCTATTATCATTTATTAAAAAATAATTTAAAATGTTTTCAATCCTCAATCGTCTCTATCTTTATTAAAGGAATAATAAATTGATAACAGCCGTAATGCCCGAAGACAAAAACAGTCAAATTATACATACAATAAAAGCGTATGGTAAAAGCCTGTTGAGTTTTATCCGCCGGAGGGTAAAAAATGATGCTGATGCCGAAGACATTCTGCAGGATGTATGGTACCAGTTCAGTTCGGTAATCAATTCGGAGCCTATTGAGCAAACAAGCGCCTGGTTGTACCGAGTGGCACGCAATAAAATAACTGATAAGCATAAAAAGAAAACGGAAACCTTGCTTGATGATATGCTTGCAACTGGTGAAGACGAAGAGGAAGCAGAAAACTTCAAAGCCATCCTGTTCGCCGAAACCAGCACCCCCGAAACCGAATACCTGCGCAGCCTGTTTTGGGAGGAACTTTTTTTAGCGCTGGATGAATTGCCCGACGAGCAGAAACAGGTTTTTATATGGCAGGAGCTTGACGACATCCCCTTTGAGGAAATAGCTAAACGTACAGGACAAAACATTAATACTTTAGTATCGCGCAAGCGATACGCCGTGCTCCACCTGCGCAAAAGGCTTAAGCAGTTATACCTTGAAATTACAGAATATTAAAAAATTTAAAAACATTAAAGATAATGAAAAGAACATTTTATAAATGGCGGTTCATATTTATACCCTTCGCGGTAGCCGCTTTCCTTTCCCTCATCAGCTTTGTGGTGATGCAATTATGGAACAATTTATTACCGGGAATATTGCATGTAGGCGTTATTACCTTTTGGCAGGCCATGGGCATATTTATTTTATGCAAAATACTGTTTGGCTTTGGCAAAGGAGGTAAACCGGGATGGGGTGGCGGAGGCGGTAACCCATGGATGCGCAAACGTATGGAAGAGCGCTTTAAAAACATGAGCCCCGAAGAACAGGAAAGATTTAAAGCCAAAATGCGCGATAGAAATTGCGGCTGGGACAATCATGGGCATGGCCGGTTTGGCCGCCGCCAATGGGACGATTTTGCACCAGAGCAAGAGGAAAAGGAAAAACAGGATTAGTGAGGGGTGAGCAGTGAGGGGTGAGTGGTGAGTAGTTTGTTTGAGTTGGGAAATTAGTGAGTGGTGAATAATTTGTCTGAGCTAAAACTACTCACCATTCTCCACTCCCTACTCACTATTCTCCGCTCACTATTCACTACCTATTACTTGATACTAAAAACTACATACTATGGATGTGCTGGTATTTTCAACAAACGTTAAAGAAAAAAGGCAAGTAAGCAAGGTAACTACCCTGCTCACTCAAGTTCCTTCAATTGCCCAATGGAATTTCGACCTGGAAGATTGTGATAACATATTGCGGATAGAATCCAATGGGCTCTCTCCACGTTACATCGAATCGCTTTTGACCCGGGCCGGTATCCATTGCCAGGAACTGGAATATTAAATTTGTACTGACATGACCGCAGCTTTAGAACGCACATTAATCCGCTGGATGCTCATCATTTTAAGTGTTCCGGTACTTGGCTACATTTACGGGCCTAATGAAAACCGACTGTACACCACAGCTCCGGTTAAATGGATATTTTTACCGCTCATCGTGTTATCGGGCTTTTGGTTGTGGAAAGGGCATTGGTTTAAAAAGATACTAAAAGCCGAAAACATAAAACGAAAAGCCGGGTAATGTTTTAATATCATTTTTTGATTGCCGGACTGTTGATTTCGATCCAATAGCCATCGGGGTCCTGAAAATACAGCTGTAGCACCCCATCTTTCCTCAACGTCGGCTCTTTGCTATCGCCATTCCAATTACTGTATAGGATGCTTAGCTTATCTAATGTTTTAGCAAATTCTGTTACAGATCCTACAGAAAAACACAAATGTTCGGCTTTAATATGTACACCTGTGCAGTTGCCTTGTATGGCGTGTAGTTTTACATGGTTACCCAGGCTGTACCATTGATGTACAGTATCGGCAAATGGATTTGATACTTTTTGCAGGTGCATAACATCGGTGTAAAAAGCGGTGCTTTTTTTAAGGTTTTTTACACAAATAGCGATATGATCAACCACCGGGATGGCATCAGGGCCCGATTGGGCAAAGCAGAAAACCGGTAAAGCAAAGGCAGCAAGCAATAATCCCAGTTTTTTAAGCTTACCGGTTGTATGGGTGTTCAAATTAATTAAAAGGCTCATTTTAAGTTTTTGGTTTAAAAACTTAAAGATATGTGTTTAGGTAACACTAAGGCTAATAGCACAGAAATATTACTTAACAGGATATTTGTTGCTTCATATCAAAATCGGGAATAAAATTAACTGTGTTATTCCTGTTCCAATCATAAATATCAATTAAACCCGACCTGGTTTGGTAGTGGCCGTTATCATTTGGGCATTTAACCACATATAAACCATCTGCCGCCGGTTCAATAACCGGCCTGGCCCCACATATCTTGCAAAATTTACAGCAGATGGTTTTTGGTATATTAACAAACGCCCTCATATACTATTGTTTACGGTTAACGTTGGCTTCTGGTTGCTTTTAATTTCAATTTTTAATATAAAAACGATCCTGGTATTTTATACACTGAGCAGCTCGACAGCCCTCTGCTTATCAGATAAGCCTGCCCGGTATCAATTTCTTTTATTTATATTTATCACCATGCAACCCGGTATTGAACAATTAAAAACTACCTATAAAAATTTATCCGATGATAAACTTGCCCGCCTGGCAGTTACGGAAGCGGCCAGTTTACGCCCCGAAGCTCTTGAAATATTAAAGGCTGAAATAAAAAGCCGCGGCCTGGACAAGGACATCATTAGTGGTGTTAATGCGCAGTTAATAGAAACCGGAAGTTTAGAATTTGATAGCTACGTTTCACTTATCCGTAATCAGCCTTGCCCTATTTGTGCCGGTACCCATCAACCGTTAAATGCGGCAGTAATTGGTACAGTCAAAAGCTTTATCCTGTTAACACAGTACAAAAAGAAGCTAATAATAGCTTGCCCCACCTGTTTACAGCAAACAAATCAAAGTGGTACCTCAACCACTGCTTTATTAGGATGGTGGGGATTGCCATGGGGCATTATCAGGTCAACACAGGCATTGATCAGTAATATGAAAACAGCCAAAAAGATCCGGTCTGATGAGCCAACCGATGCACTAATTACTTTTATAAAAACAAACATCGGCGTTATTGAAGGCTTACGTAAAAACAAGCAATCGTTACAGCTTATGTTAAACAGTGTAAATAAACAGTAGCACATTGCACTAAGCAAAACGCCTCCCGATTGAAACCGGGAGGCGTTTTGCTTTTATGGTGTATTAACAGGTAAAACCTAAATTTTGTGACGATGCTTAATCGTTCCAGAAGTGATTATAGGGCGATGATGATGCCAGTTTATTTTTCAGATCATCCTCTTTTTGCAAGCAATCGTTGGTGTAAATATCCTCATCGGCGTTTACTTTAATAATGCTGCCTGCTATACGTTCAACAATGGTTGATAGCGTGGTTACTTCGTTGTCTGGGATTTGAATTGTTAATATTGCCATAGGTATTGATGTTTAAAAATTGATAATCAAAAATATGTTTTTGTATTTACAGCTTTGTTTGGTAAAAGTAAAAATTAATCATTTGATTAATTTTTTTCTCAGCGGTAATTTAAAATCATAAACGTTACAGAATTTTGTGTATTATTTATACCCGTTGGGTTTAACAAACTTTAACAAGAATTAAACCACAACCTTGCTCTTACTTCTTTTTTCTTGTGGGAAAACCGGACTAAAACTATTTTTTTTCCTCCAGTTACCTCATCATTTGTTAAATTGCTTACCTAACACTCGTATATCTATGCATGGCAGTGGTTTTATTAAAGTATTTGTAATTATATCGGCCATCAGTTTATTGTTTGACTGGTATGTTTTCGCGGGACTGAAAACCTTAAGCGCCAAGTGGTCATCGCAAATCCGGCGTAATATTGTTTTATGGGGATACCTGCTAATTTCTGTGAGTGTAACAGCCTTGCTGTTAATAGGCTTCGGCGCTTTTAGTACTGCAAGTGGCATGCGTCCCTTTCATGAATGGATATTGAGTTTATTCCTCACCTTTTTTGTAACCAAACTGGTTTTCATTTTAGTTTTGTTTTTGGGTGATACAGGCAGATTTTTTGTCGGTTTGTTTAACCTGGCAGGTGCCAAAGGTAAAGGATCGCCTTTCCCCGGCAGGCGTAAATTTATCAGCGAGATAGCCGTTCTGATGGCGGCTGTGCCATTTACTTCGTTTTTTTATGCCATGTTGAAAGGTAAATACGATTACAAGCTGCATCGCACTACACTATATTTTGATGACCTGCCCGATGCTTTCGACGGCTTTACTATTACCCAGTTATCAGATATCCACTCTGGCAGTTTTGACGATACCGAGGCCATGCAAAAAGGGATCGATATGGTTAAAGCGCAAAAAAGCGACCTTTTTGTTTTTACCGGCGACCTGGTAAACAACGCAGCCACCGAAATAGAACCTTACATTGACAGGTTTGGCTCCATTAAAGCGCCTTACGGCCAGTTCTCCATATTGGGCAATCATGATTATGGCGATTACATTCAATGGAGCAGTGCGCAGGAAAAAGCCGCTAACCTTGATAAATTAAAGCAGCACCATAAAGCTTTAGACTATCGGCTGTTGCTGGACGAAAATGTGACGATAGAAAAAGACGGTCATAAAATATCGCTTATTGGAGTCCAAAACTGGGGCCGTGGTTTTGCACAGGTAGGCGACCTTAATAAGGCCTTGCAAGGTGTACCAAAAGATGCCTTTAAAGTATTGTTATCTCACGATCCCACCCATTGGGAAGAACAGGTGCGTTACAATCCGGCAAATATTCATCTTACTTTATCGGGCCATACCCATGGCGCACAATTTGGTATTGAGATACCCGGTTTTAAATGGAGCCCGATTAAGTACAAATACCTTGACTGGGCTGGCCTTGCCAACGAGAAAAACCGATATCTGTATGTTAACCGCGGTTTTGGCTTCCTGGCATTCTCGGGCAGGTTGGGCATCTGGCCCGAGGTTACTGTTATTGAGTTAAGGAAGAAGGTGTAAATAAAAGGCAAATTTGTAAATCATTCTTTTAATTCAACCACAATAATCCCGTTGCCGTAAAGATCGTAACAATGAAAAAAGCTATACTCGGCGGTAAAAATAGGGGCCTGTTTTATTGTAACATTGTTTTTAACTAACTTTTGATATAAAGTATTCAACGCATTGGTATACATAACAAAAGTTGGCTCGCCGTTAGTTTGATTACCAACCCTATTATCAGGTACGGTAGTATCTGTTTTTAAAAACCAAATCCCTGTTGCTGATGCGTCATCAAAACCCACATGTAAAAAACGCTGGCCTTCGGCCGTAGTATAATCAACCAACACCTTACAATCAAAATTCAGCTGGTAAAATTTCAAGGCATCCTCATAATTGCTAACAAGTATAATGATTCGGCCAATGTGGTTTTTTATTTGCATTTAGGTTTGGTTTAGTGTTCAAATATAGCAATGTTAATTTGTGGCAAGGTTTTTATGTCTATATCACTTAATTATTCAATAACATTATGGCAACCCAAAACGTAAATAAGATAGGAAAACGTGAAACCGAAGTACAAAATACGCCTACTGCATGGGAAGTGATGAAACCGTTTGTGCGTTTCGGTTTAAGGGCAATGGGATTAATCGCCGTCGCGTTGATAGCTGTTATTAGGAACATCCCTAAACCAGATAGCCGTAAACAGGCTGAACATAAGGACAATAAGATCATCAAAGTCTGATCTACGTGTTACAGTTATAATAATTTATCTCATATTTCATAGGGGAATATCTCCCTTTTACCCCGTGTTTTAACGGGGTAAAATACGGTGTTTTCACGGATTGACAGCTCTGTATAAATTTCAGAAATTTATGCCATCAATCCCTGATATAAGTAAAACGATGCCCATACAAATAACTGGTGTTACCAAAACTGACGATGAGTATGAAAATCCTTACCTGTCTATCAACACTTTAATGTGGGTTGATGACAATACCCAAAACCGGGGAATTACAACAAGAGACGTACTTTTTGATTGGATAAATGATAATGGAACGGCTTACATTCTTGATGATGAAGGCAATAAATTCAAGCTTATTGCCGCCACAACCAAAAGTGGCTTTAAATATGTAAGAACCGTTTTCGACGAAACAAAATCAGACAAACTGCTAAATCTTTTGGCATTAAAATAATTAGTAATAAGCCTAAATCTTCGTTTTTTATACCTAAACCTTATCTGCCTTGCACCCGTCATGTTTATGATGGGTGTTTTTTTTAACAGCAAAATAACCAGAAAACAGTATTGTTTTATTATTCCTGTGTCGCCTGCCTGGCTCATTTCAAAATAAAACTTAATTATCTCCACCTTGTTCTACCAGGGACATGGATCGTTTACAACAAAAACTCGAAAAAATTGGTCGCGACCCTAAGATCACGGCAAAGGCGGCCGGCTTGCGTTACGCATCTGATTCTTTGCCCGGCTATACCCGCAAAAAAGTGGGTAAAGGGTGGAATTTTTATGATGCAGATGGCAAACCGGTTAAGGATAATGAACTGTTAACCCGTTTTAATAAACTGGTGATCCCCCCTGCTTATACCAACGTATGGATTTCGCCGTACGAAAACGGGCATCTGCAGTTTACCGGCACCGATGCTGCCGGGCGCAAACAATACCGCTACCATTCCGGTTGGAACCAGATTCGTAACCAAAGTAAATACCATCGTCTGCAAACCTTCGCGGCATACCTGCCTGCTATACGTGAACAGGTTGAAAAGGATCTGAGCCGACATAACCACGATCATAAAAAAGTGGTTGCCCTTGCTGTGCGGTTAATGGAATTGACCGGTATCCGTGTGGGTAATGAATCTTATAAGAAATTATATGGCTCGTTTGGTTTAACAACCTTGCAAAACAGGCATGTTAACATTAACGGCTCTAAAATAATGTTTGAGTTTAAAGGTAAAAAAGGCGTTCTTCATAAAATTGCCCTGCAAAGTAAAAGGCTGTCACGATTGGTGAAGCAATGCCGCGAGATACCAGGAAAAGAACTTTTTCAATATTACAATGAAGCCGGCGAACGCTGCAGTATAGGCTCGGGCGATATCAATAATTACCTGAAAGAAATTACCGGGGAGGATTTTACGGCCAAGGATTTCCGGACATGGGCCGGCAGTGTGAGCGCTTTATATGCATTTAAAGAAGCTGGCGAATTTGATAACGTAACCGAATGCCGTAAAAAAATAGTAAGTGTTTTGGATGAGGTAGCTATAAACCTTGGTAATACCCGCACGGTTTGTAAAAAATATTATGTACACCCAACGGTAATAAAAAGCTACGAGGAAGGAACTATCTTTAAATATATCAGCCAGCTTGGTGAGCGTGATGATATAAAAACCGCCGAGCTTAACACAGCCGAAAAAGCTTTGCTTAAACTCCTGGAGACGGAAAAACTTACTGTAGCAAGTTAGGTGGATGGTTGATTAGGTTGATTGAGTTAAGTGGTTGTCTAAAATTTGATTTTGCAGGATCAAAGGATTTTCAGAACTAAGTCCAATTTTCACACCACTCACCAATCACACCACTCACCACAAAGATTGGGCTGATTAAGTTAAGGAGAGCAAACTTATTAACTACTAACCATTAACTGATCCTATTTAACTTCAATCTAACCCAATCAACCATCCGTCAAACCCCTACTTTTTCTTTTTCAGGGTGATCATGATAACACCTTGCTTTGCTTTGTCGCCGTATTTTTTTATGGCGGCATCATTTTTTAAAACATGCATATTATCAATATCATCGGGATTAAGGTCTTTCATTCCTCTTGATGAAGCCTCCTTACCATCTATCAGGATCAGCGGGCTGGCTTTGATACTATCCGCCGGTCGTCTTATGTAAATAACATCAGCGTCGCTCATTGTTGTCAGGGTATCACTAATACGTTTGCCATTTACTACAATTATTTGATGAGGCGGGTTGCTGCTCCAACTGGTAACGGTTGTTGCCGTAGAGGTACCAATGCCGGAGAGTTTTTTAGTAACAGTAATATTTTTAGGGTTGGTACCTGTAGCTGCAATTATACCCGCCACATCACCTTCAGGTCCGTCATCTTCATTCATAGCGGCGCTACCGGCGCTGGCAGTAACCCCACTTATTTTGACGTTGAATTTACCCATTTTGCTTCCGTAGCCGGTAACAACCACATCTGTAGGTTTTGCTAAAACAGCACCAGGTGTATTGGTTGAAACATTATACTTATAAAAAATGGTTTTTGTTTTTCCGTTAGCGTCTTTTAAGGTATCGCCTGCAATTTTAACGTCGTTTATAACCACGTTGTCAGCATAACCTTTTTTTTGATTAGTGCTAAAGCCCATAATGGTAGCAATACCGGCGCCTCTTGTGCTGCTGTACTTATCCAGTTTCTCTTTAAATTTCAAGCCTTCGGCCGAATTTTTCGTAGTTACAAATACCAGGCCTGTATTATCGGCTACTTTTTCATCAATAAGCTGCGCAGCATCGCTGTTTTTAAATACGTTGATACTTAATATATCGTCTGGATTTACACTTTTGATATCTCCTTTTTTGCCATTAATATAATACACAACAGAGTCGTTTCCATTKATATGTATATAAAACGCCCGTTTGGTAGTATCCACATTTGCCATATCTTTTAAAATAACATTCACTTTGGTATTTATATCAGCTACAGCCGCCGAAGTTTTATTTTCATCCTTACCCGGTAAAATTGATTTTATAGTCGCGGCCATCTTATTTATACCGACCGCGTTACCAACGTTGTTTGACAGCGTGCTTATTGATTTAAAAGCGGCACTTTTTTTCACAAAATCGGCCTTTGAAATACTGAAAACCAACAGCATAGCAATAACAGCAGGTACCAGGAAAGCATAACGGGTTAGGTTTATTTTTGAAGATCTTTTCGCGTTCATCATAATGATCCGTTTTTTTATGGTTGATAAGTTGAAATGATTAACTATGCCGGGTTGTGTGTTATTAAAACTTACCGAAACCAGGCTGTACTGATAAGTTTTACTATCGATACCTTTTTTTAGGATCTTTTGGTCGGTTATAAACTCTATGTTTTCGCGGATGGCCCTTTTCATGAGCCAGATACCGGGGTTGAACCAGTAAAATATGCTGCTAAACTCGGCAAGCAAAATATCGGCCGTATGCCATTGGTTTACGTGCACCTGCTCGTGTAATAATATGGCTTTCAGGTCGGCAGGTTCATGGTTGGCGGGGTTTACAAAAATGCTTTGCCAAAACGAAAATGGAGCTACATCTGTATTCATCACCCTTACCCGGTGATGGCCAATGTTTGCCGGTTGTGAACTTTTATATAACCTGTATAAAGAAAATAGTTGTATCATTAAACGGATAGCAAGTAAACCCGCCCCTATCCAAAAGATCGCTTCTACATAAAACCAATAGTTTGGTTTATCAACCTGTTTTACCAGGGCCTGCGCCGGGGCCTGCCAGTTAATTACTACCTGTTGTACCGGTTTGGCCAATACTTCGTGCCGCTTAACAAAATCGCTCAGGTTTATTTGGGGATAAATACTGGCAAACACAATGGCGGCAAGCAAATAAAAGCGGTTAAGGGCATAAAAGGTGAGATGCCTTAATACCAGGTAATAACCCGCGCAAAACAATAACAGTGCAACATTTACTTTAAGTAAAAAAACAAATAATGCTGGCATGGCTTTATGATTTATTGTTTTTCAATCAGTTTAATGATCTCCTGCAGATCACTGGCGCTTAGTTTCTTTTCTTTGGCAAAAAAAGTAACCAGGTCTTTATAAGAATTTTGAAAGTAATCACTTACAAAACCACTCATAAAACGTTTTTTGTACTCCTCTTCTTTAATAGCAGCACTGTAGCGCAGCGAGTTGCCCATTTTTTCGCTTTGTAAAAATCCTTTACGTTCCAGGTTTTTTATGGTTGATGCCAGTGTGGTATACGGTGGCTTAGGTTCACCCATCTGGTCAAGAAAATCTTTTATAAAACCCGCGCCGCTTTGCCATACTGCCTGCATAGCTTCCTCTTCCTGTTTAGATAATTTTTCCATATCAATTACGATTATTTCGTAAATCTACGATTATTTCGTAATTAACAAATTAATTTAACAATTTTTAACAAGGCAAGCCCCGCCTCACCCTGCCCTCTCCAAAGGAGAGGGTTCTGAAAAAGTAAAAGCCCCATGAGGTTACAACTTCATGGGGCAAACAAATATGCAAGGCGAAATGCGTCTCCTTGGAGAGGATTTAGGTGAGGCCGAAGCTCTCAATCTATCTTAATCCCTTTATAATACTCCGCAGCTTTATAATCCTTGCGAAGCGGGTAACCCTCCCAGTCATCGGGTAACAGGATGCGGCGCAAATCGGGGTGATTGGTAAAGAAGATACCTAACAGGTCGTAAGCTTCGCGTTCATGCCAGTCGGCAGTACGATAAACACTGGTTATGCTTTTAAATTCGGGCAGTTGATCGCTTTCGCGGTCATGTGATTTGCTTACTTTAAGTGTAAGCTGTGTTTTGTAGGGAATGGAAGTTAAGTGATAAACCACTCCATAACGGTTAGTTTCATCATTATAATGCACCCCGCTAATGCTCGAGAGAAAATCAAAGTAAGTTTTAGGATTATTACGAAGCTCGAGGCATACGCCGTCAATATCATCAGGGTTAATGAGCAAAGCGGGTTGTAGTCCGCCGGTTTCCTCACCTATAATTACAGCATCACCAAATTTTTGGATAAGTAATAATTTGATATCGTTAAACATCATGGGGCTAAACGTACTTTTTTCCAGGTTTTTTTATCAGTTCTTTTATAAAGAATACGGTCATGCAGCCTGCTTTCACGGCCCTGCCAAAACTCTACCATCTGCGGCTTTAAAATATATCCGCCCCAATAGGAAGGCTTTGGAACTTCCTTACCTTCGTACTCAGCTTCCAGCTGGCTCATTTTTTCCTCCAGCGCATTACGGTCATCAATCTCCTGGCTTTGCGGCGAAACCAAAGCGCCGAGTTGACTACCTTTAGGGCGCGAATGGAAATATCTTTCTGATTCTTCTTTGCTTAATTTTTCAATAGTACCTTCAATACGTACCTGGCGTTCCAGTTCGCCCCAGAAGAACGTTATTGCCCCTTGCGGATTTTTGGTGATCTCTTTACCTTTACGACTCAAGTAATTAGTATAAAATACAAAGCCTGCATGGTTAAAACCCTTTAATAAAAGTACCCGTGCCGATGGCTTTCCTGTTGTTGTGGCCGTGGCCAGTATCATTGTATTAGGTTCGGGCAATTTTGCGGTTAAGGCTTCGTTAAACCATTGTTCAAACTGGTTTATCGGGTCGGCCTTGGTGTTGTTTTCTAATAAAGTGGCGGCAGAATAATCCTGCCTTAAATTTTGTAGTTCCTGCTGATCCATTTGTGCAAACTTACAAATTAATTAATCCGTATACATTGAATAGAATTCATTTTGATAAATGAACATATTTTTATTATGCTTGTTGTATTATTATAAATATAAACCTTTATGCTAAGTCTTATTTCGGCTGCCGCGGGGCGTTTACTTATTTCGGAACCATTTATGATGGATCCGAATTTTAAACGATCCGTTATTATACTCACAGAATTCTCTCCCGATGGCGCCATGGGTTTTATTTTAAACCACCAGGGCGAATATATGCTTGGCGATGTACTGCCAGATGTTTCCTACTCCGAGATGCCGGTTTATGAAGGTGGACCTGTGGCTAAAAACACGCTGCATTTTATCCACTGTGTTCCCGAAAAAATTGAAGGCGGTATAGAGATAGCTCCCGGTTTATTTTGGGGTGGCGATTTTGACATGGTAAAAAAACTTGCGAGCAATTATCAGCTTAGCGAAACCGAGATCAAATTTTTTGCAGGTTACTCGGGCTGGACGGCCCTTCAGCTTGAAGACGAGATCACTGCTAATAGTTGGATAGTATCTGATAAGTTTAAATCAGAAACCCTTTTCGGCGCCGACGAGCAAAATCTTTGGAAAGATGTAGTGATAAGTTTGGGTAATCGTTACGCCCATATTGCTAACTTCCCGGAAAACCCGGCGCTCAATTAAGTTAGTAGTTTGCTATTCTATTGAACACCTATTTTGCCTGGACCTGGATCCACCAGATTTGAGGATTACCCGAATTTTTAGCATCCTCATCTTCAAAGAACAGCAAACTGCTAATTCACTATTCCATTTCTTTGGCAGATTCTTCTACTTTTTTCTTCAAGTCTTCTTTAAAATCTATAAGATTTTTAACCAGGTATTCATCGGCGGTTGATAATATCTGTGCAGCCAATATACCTGCGTTTTTAGCCGCGTTTAGCGCAACTGTTGCTACAGGAATACCATTAGGCATTTGCAGGATAGACAGGATAGAATCCCAGCCATCGATAGAGTTACTTGATTTTACCGGTACACCAATAACAGGCAAATGGGTTAATGAGGCCACCATCCCCGGTAAATGCGCAGCACCGCCAGCACCGGCAATAATTACCTTTATACCCCGGTCTGCAGCGGCACGGGCATAGCTAAACATCCTGTCGGGTGTACGGTGAGCAGATACCACGGTGATTTCAAAATCAACACCTAATTCTTTCAATACATCGGCCGCATCCTGCATAATATGCAGATCTGACTTACTGCCCATGATGATGGCTACTTTGGGTTCTTTATTGTTCATGGTTTTTTATCTAATCGTTATTGCGAGCGCAGCGCGGCAATCGCGGATTATACAAGTTCGATTGCATCGTATCCCGTAAAGACATGGATTATTGCATTCCAAACTTACGTTTTAAAAACTTCGTAAGTTTCCCCGCGCTGATAGCACTAACTAATTACTTTCAGTGTTTTCTGCACAAATCTTGCCTTTTCTATGGCCTTTTCTCTATCAACATCCACAATGGTAACATGCCCCATCTTCCTAAAAGGTTTTGTAAGCGCTTTGCCGTAAAGATGAACGTACACCCCTGGTACCTTTAATACTTTCTCTATCCCCTGGTATATTGCAGGCCCTTCGTAACCTACTTCGCCTAAAACGTTCACCATAATGGCGTTGTTCAGGCAGGCGGTATCACCTAATGGCTGGTTAAATATCGCCCTTAAATGCTGTTCAAATTGTGATACCACATTACCCTCAATAGTCTGGTGACCACTGTTATGCGGACGAGGCGCCAGTTCGTTCACCAATATTTTGCCATGCTTATCTAAAAACATTTCTACCGCCAATAAGCCAACAATTTTCAAGCTTTCGGCTATCTTTTTGGCTATCTGCTCGGCCTGTTGGTGTATCTCGAATGGCAGGGTTGATGGCGATATCAAAAATTCAACCAGGTTGGCTTCAGGATTAAACTCCATCTCTACCAGCGGAAAAGTGCTTACTTCGCCGTTTTCGTTACGGGCTACTATAACACCTATTTCCTTTTCAAAATCAATCCATTTTTCAATCAGGCTGGGCTCTTTAAAGGCTTTATCAAGGTAAGTGGCATTAAGCACTTTGTAAATGCCTTTGCCATCATAACCATCCCTGCGTAGTTTCTGTATATAAGGGAACGGGATATAACTTTGCTGCAATTGCTGTGGCGAGGATATGATCTGGAAATCGGCAGTTGGGATATCATTCTCTTTAAAAAACTGCTTTTGCAAACCCTTATCCTGTATCAGCCTGATAATGCGCGATTGGGGGTAAACCAGCACCCCCTCCTTTTCCAACTGCTCAAGCGCGTCAACATTCACTTTCTCGATCTCGATGGTCAGCAGATCTACGGTTTTACCAAAATTGTAAACGGTTTCATAATCACCCAGGGAACCAACGGTAAACTCGTCGCAGAGTTTACGGCATGGAGCCTCACGATCGGGGTCCAGTATTTTCACCGTAACATTATAATTTATCGCCTGTTGTATCAGCATGCGCCCCAACTGGCCGCCGCCTAAGATACCCAATTTCAGATCTCCGTAAAATGCTTTCATTTGATGTTGCAAGTTTACCTCAAATCTTTCAAAAAAGCCATAAACTGCTTAAACATCTATACTCGTGCCTGCTTTTTTACGGTTAAATAATAAAATACAGAATGAACTATTAAAAAAATGCATCCTGTAAGCAGGTAAATAATTTTGTACTGCGGAGGAAGGCCCATTGTAAATACAGTTACGATAAAAGCTATCGAACCGCCAAAATACAAAGGCAACCGTACAGGCAGATTGCGCCAATAAGCAGGATTAACCAGGAACAATGATGGCAACGACATAACGAATACGATAATATTCAGCAAAACTATCCCCTCAAAAATCTTTGGCAATGCATTGGCATAGTCTGCTCCTTTTTGATCTATTGCGTAGTAAATACTATTAACCGCTATGGATAAGATGACAGAGAATATAAACGTTTTAAAAAGCTGTTTGGCGCGTACTTTCATGGTTGATAGATAATGGAAAAAACACTTCTTGTTGATGCCTGTTATTATTTATGCAAATAAATGAATCAACCGGCATAAAGCTTTAATATGAATGTCACAAATTGTCGGATAAAGTATAGCAGCGCTTAAAAGGGTTGCCTTTGCGCCGTTTTTACCATAATATATTGTTCTATGAAAACCAAAATAGCAGTTGCAAATGGCGATGGGATAGGCCCCGAGATAATGCAGGCGGTACTTCGCGTTTTTGAGGCAAACAATGTGCCGCTCGAGTATGAATTTGTGGAAATGGGTAAGTTTTATTTCGATGCAGGCTACTCTACCGGGATGACACCACAAGCTAAAGAAACCATTGAAACCCTGGGCCTATTATTTAAAGGCCCTATGGAAACCCCGAAAGGAAAAGGCGTAAAGAGCATAAACGTAACCGCCCGCAAAGTGTGGAACACGTATGCCAACCAGCGCGATTTCCGCAGCCTGAACGGTGTTGATACCGTTTTCTCAAAAGCAGGCATCCCGATCAACTTAACTATCATCCGCGAAAATATTGAAGATACCTATGGAGGCATCGAGCACTTGCTTACTTATGATGTTGCTGTTGGTCGCCGTATTATTACCCGCCCGGGATCTGAGCAGGTTATTCGCTATGCATTTGAAATGGCTCGCCGCAAAGGACTTAAAAAATTAGCCTGCGGTCACAAAGCCAATATCATGAAGCTTACCGACGGGTTGTTTTTGGAAGTTTTTCAGCAAGTAGCCAAAGAATATCCCGATATTGAGGCATCAGATATTATTGTGGACGACCTGTGCATGAAACTGGTAACCCGCCCGCAAACTTTTGAGGCTATCGTACTAACCAACCTTCAGGGTGACATCGTATCCGATTTGTGTGCCGGTTTAATTGGCGGTTTGGGTTTTGCACCATCAGCCAATATTGGCGATAACATATCAATTTTTGAGGCAGTACATGGTACTGCGCCAGATATTGCAGGGAAAGGCATGGCCAACCCCACCGCTTTACTTTTATCGGGTATTTCGATGCTGCGCTTCCTGGGGTTCTCCAAAAATGCAGCCGATATCGAAAACGCATTATTATATACTTTAGAGCAGGGCGTACATACCGGCGACTTTGGCGACAAAGCTACCCCTGCGTTAAATACCAATAGCTTTACCGATGCCATTATTGCCAATTTAGGTAAAGTACCCTCAAATGGCGGAGTGTTTTCAAATCCTGATTTTGAAATTAAGGCCGACCACGTACAACCTTTAAAAAACAAGCTAACTGTTACCCGTAATATCAAAGAAGAAATGGTCGGTGTCGACATTTTTGTTGAATCTAAAGTTCAGCCTGCCGCGCTTGCCGAAATAGCAAAAACTGTACTTACCGATAACTTCGACCTGATGATGATCTCAAACCGTGGCACCCAGGTTTGGCCCACCGGGTCTATCTACACCGAACTGGTAAACGAGTATCGTGTACGCTTTGAAAAGAAGGCCGACCGTAATATCACTCAAAAAGAACTCCTCCATATCGCGGCAGATTTTTCTGAAAAAGTAAAAGTTTGTTCTGTTGAGTTCCTGATGAAATTCGATGGTAAAATTGGCTATACCCTGGCACAGGGGCAATAAAAAAAACACAAATTTAGCAGACACGAATTTCACGAATTGTATTGAATTACACGAATTTATCCCAAAACGTCAGTATAAATTCTTGTAAATTGCTATTCGTATAATCGTAGCCATGCGTATTCGTGCAATTCGAAAACATTAGTGTAATTAGTGTCTTTTTATTCTTGTAATTCGATACAATTCGTGAAATTAGTGCCCACTCATAAAACATTTTTCGTAATTATTAGTTATAACATATACATTACACAACTAATTAATAATTTAAACGAAATATTATCGAAAAAAACTGCTACTCATTACATTTTATTATGAACTAAATCAAAAGAAAGATGAACATGAAAAAGTCAGTTTTAATTGCCGTAGCCTCATTAGCTATTGGGTTTTTATCTAACAATGCAATTGCACAAACACAACAACAGGACACTACTAAAGCAGCAACCCCTGCAACCGCTCCCGCTGCACCTTCTGCAGCCACAAGCGACGTAGTTGGCGTATTGAGTAGTAATACAGATTTTGCTCCGCTGGCTTTAGCTGTAAAAACAGCCGACCTGGAACCTACTTTAAAAGGCCCCGGTCCGTTTACTGTATTTGCGCCCAATGACGTGGCTTTTAGCAAAGTTCCTAAACCAACCATGGATGACCTGACTAAGGACCATGCAAAACTGGCTAAAGTTTTAAAATATCACGTGGTAGCAGGTGAATATACCAAGGCTGATATTATTAAGGCACTAAGCGCCGGCAAGGGAAAAACCACTATGAAGACCGTAGATGGCGAAACACTTACCCTATCCGTGAATGATAAAAGCAATTTACAGATAGCCGATGCCAAAGGAAATGTGGCGCTGGTAATTTCGTTTGATACCATGGCATCAAACGGCGTTATACATGGATTAAATGGTGTATTAATGCCGCAATAAAGATAATTAGTCCAAATTTTAAATCCGAAGAGCCCGACAATAAAACGCCGGGCTCTTTTTTATTCGGTGGTACTGGTTTGCCAGGTAATACGGTTTATTTTGTAAACAAGCTGGTCTTCTATAGTTTCAGTATAGCTAAAATGATGCCTTTCCAGTAGCTGAACAGATCGTACATTTACAGGAGAAGGCCATGCTGTTATAGTATCCAGTTCCATTTTGTTGAACCCATAAGCTAAAACGCTATTAATAGCTTCCTTCATGAGGCCCTTACCCTGTTCTGACGGTAATAATTCATAACCTATTTCGGCGCTTACAGCTTCATAATTAAAGTTCCAATAGCAAATTGCTCCTATAAGTTTACCTGTACTTTTAAGTTCAACACCCCAATAAATACCTTGCTTATTGGCCATATCATTCATTCGCGCTTCAATAAACTGGCTTATCGCTTCAGGGCTTTGCGCCGAACTGCGGCCAATATAGCGGTTTACCTCATCATTGCTGCGGATGGCTAACAATTGTTCTGCATCTGCAAACATCAGTGCTCTTAACAGCAGACGATCAGTATCCAATTCCGGAAATTGTACCAAAGGGAATTTAACAGGCATTACTTACCAGGTGAAAGTTTTAGAGGCCCAATATTTCTTATCTGCAATAAGCGCAATAGGCAGGCCTATGCAAACTATCAGGATAATTATCCCGGTTATGGCAACCTGCACGCTGATGGGCTGAAAACCGATCTTACTTGCCGGCACAACAGCCAGGTTCATTACCAGCCATGCGATAACACCATAACACACGGCAATTAAATATTTATTACCCAAACGCTTGTCAAAAGCCGGATAAAGCAGGTAGAAAGCGATAGTAAATAAAAAAGCGATAAGGTAATGGAATACAATACCGGCCATTACCATTTCGATACCGCCATTAAATGCCGCTTTACCAAATACCGCGCTTGCGATAAACTTAAAAATAATATCGGCGTTAATACTGCCGCTTGTAATATAGTTCCAGATGATGGCGGCTATACCATCAAGCGTACCGGTTAAAAACCCGAGCCATAAAATAGTAAGTATGGCATTTTGCTTTGGTATGATGTTTTTTGCAGCCATGACAGTAAGATTTAATACTATAAAGTTATGCTTTTTATAAAAAGCACTCTGCATTGATGAGTTTATTTTTTGCAATAAAATATCAAAACTGATTCCCGGCGTTTCGTCAATGACTGGAATGCGCCGTGATATTACGAACAACTTTTAAAGGAAATAGTAAAAGAGCGTAATGTGATGCAATCCCGATCCTATTTCAAATACTCATCCAGATAATAAAACACCTTATTCCTGATATCTTCCGCATCAAACATTACGCCATAGTGTGGGGCATTGGGCACGATGATCAACTCATTTTTTACGCCGGCCAGTTTCAGGTGTAAGCTAAGTGATATAGATTGCTGAGGATCTACAGATTCATCCTTTTCACCCTGTACTATCAGGAATGGCGGATCATTTTTATCTACATAAGTAACGGGGCTGGCTGTTTTGGCCAGGTCGGGCCTGTCAAACACCGTGGCGCCCAACAATAAAGTTAACGGGCTTTTAGGATCTGGTGATTGGTTGCCCCTGATGGATAAAAAATCAGATGGTCCATAAAAATCAAGCACAAGCTTAATTTTAAAACTGGTCTTTTTTTCTGCCGGATAAAACCCTGCAACATTATTGTTATTGGATAAGCCCATTAACAAAGCCAGGTGTCCGCCCGCCGAGAAGCCTATGAGTGCGAACCTATTGCGATCGAGTTTATATTTTGATGCGTTTTGATATAAAAACTCCACCGCCTGGTTACAATCCTGTATTTGTGCCGGGAAAGGGGCGGTTGTGCTGTGCCGGTAATCTATAGATGCAACCGCGTAACCTTTGTCAATAAAACCTTTTAGAGTTTGAGTCATATAACCCATATCTGCATATTTATCATTCATCATCCACGCGCCGCCATGAATCCAAATCACTACCGGGTAGCTGCTCTTAACAACCGGTGGCAGGTAAATATCCAACAAGTGTTTTTTAAGGGTATCATTGGCGTAAGGCACGTTACTAATGAATGTTGTGCCTTTGGGAAAAATATCCGGCTTAGGATTTGTTTGGGCCGAAATATAGTTGCAGATGCCCATCAATGCAATAAAAAGTTTGAAAATATTTTTCATAATCAGTTGGTTTGCTTAAAGGTATAGGATAATTTATAAAAAAACAGCATAATTTGAAGGGCTGCTAATTAATATTTTGCAGGTTGCCTTGTGAGATATATTGGAGATAAAAACATTAATGATCCATAACCAAATCTGGCTTAGGCAATGTTGTCAACAATGGGAAAATTGGAGAGGTTATTCTTTATAACCCTACTGAAAAACACAGCACCCAACCAATAAACAACAACTGTAAAGGAATCCGAAACCATAAATAAGCCGTCCCGCTGCCATCATATGTCGCCTTTTCAAAGTTGATATGTTTTATAGCAGCATTGATGTTGGCAGGCAGCATGAGCACAAACATAACGAGGAGTGAAATAGCAGACACATGTCTACTTGCATTAAATAACAGGGAAATACCAAGAGCTGGCTCTAAAACACCAGTAAAATAAACCAGGAACCTTTTAAAAGGAATAAAACCCGGCATCATCATTACCATACCATCCGTATACATAAAATGCCCCAGAGACGAAAAGCATAGCATCAGCATCATGGCCAGGTTACCGCTAAAGATGATATTCCAATCGCCGACAAAAAAATGGGAAATAATAACGGATACGATGAAGGTTGAAAGAAGGACGATAAGCACTTTCATACATGATTTTTTTTTTACGCCTTTATCAAATGCTCACCCTCAATCTTTTTCTGCAGTTCTAATATAGCCCCTATTAAAGCCTCAGGACGTGGCGGGCAGCCTTGCACGTATACATCAACAGGGATCACCCTGTCAACCCCCTTTACCACATGGTAACCATGCTGCCAGTATGGGCCGCCGCAGTTGGAGCATGAACCCATCGAGATAACGTATTTGGGTTCGGGCATTTGCTCGTACAGGCGTTTAATGCGTTCGGCCATTTTAAAGGTAACTGTACCGGCTATGATGATCACATCGGCCTGGCGGGCTGACGGGCGCGGGAAAACGCCGAAACGGTCAAGGTCATAAGTGGAAGCCATAGAGCCCATCATTTCAATGGCGCAGCAGGCTATTCCAAAGCTCAATGGCCACAGGGACGATAAACGTGCCCAGTTAAGCAAATCATTCATTTTGGTGATCACTACACCACCATCTTCGCTGGTTATATCGCTACTCATTTGCAGGCTTTTTAAAGGTGGGTTTAAACATAGGTTTCCTTGGCGCCGGTAACTCCGCCGGCGTTTCGGCAGCAACTGTTTCGGCAACAGCCTCATTACCCATGCTAAAGGCTTTTACGGTGAATTTACTTTGCTCCAGGTTCAGTTTTTCATAAAACGACGCAGGAATATTCACATCTGTGGTTGGCGCCGTAGGTTTGGCTTTTATCCATTCCAGGTCGCCCTTTACCCAGGCGTAAACTAAGCCTAATATCAGGATGCCTAAAAAAATAAACATTTCGGCTAAAGAAAACCACCCCCAGCGGGCATCCTTCGCTATCAGTTCATGATTACCAAATACGGTAGCCCAGGGAAAAACAAATACCATTTCCACATCAAACAATAAAAATATCAGCGCTATTACATAAAAACGCGAATTAAAGGGTAGCCAGGCATTTCCGGTGGGCTCTTCGCCACATTCATAGGAAGTTAGCTTCTCGTAGTTGGGGTTATCGGGGGCCAATAACCTGTTAAAAAAAAATATCACGCACACCATAATTATTCCGGTGATAAGAAAGATGAGTATCTTTCCAAATTCTGATATTTGCGAAACCTCGGTCATGACTACAAATTTAACAAAACAAACAGATTTTGATGCAATAATAATTGGCGGCGGAGCGTGCGGACTCATGTGCGCTGTACAAGCCGGCTTTTTAGGCAAGCGTACACTCGTCCTTGAAAAGAATGACCGTGTGGGCGCCAAGATCCTTATCAGCGGCGGTGGCAGGTGCAATTATACCAACCTGTACGCAACCCATCAGCAGTTTATCTCGCAAAATCCACACTTCTGTAAATCAGCCTTTTCGCAATGGACGGTGGATGATACCATCAGCTTTTTTGAAACTTACGGCATCGAAGGCAAAGAAAAAACGCTGGGCCAGCTTTTCCCGGTGAGTGACAATGCTAAAGATGTGGTACAGATTTTTACCAGCCTTTGTGCCGACCTTAGCCAGGAAATATGGTGCAATGCCGACGTAAAAATAATTGAAAAAACTGACGATGGTTTTACCGTCCGTGCAGAAATTAATGGCCGGCAGCAGTATATAAGTGCGCCAAATGTTGTAATTGCAGCCGGTGGCCTACCCATCCCCAAAATGGGTGCTACCGATTTTGGGTTACGTACCGCCCGTCAGTTCGATTTAAAGATTGAAGATACCGCTCCTGCACTTGTGCCGCTAACCATTACGGGTAAAGACCAGCCATGGTATGAGCAATTATCGGGCAACAGTATTTTTTGCCGGGTTTGGAACGACAGGATCAGCTTTGAAGAAAACATCCTGTTTACCCATTGGGGCTTAAGCGGTCCCGCCATCCTGCAGATTTCCTCCTACTGGAAACCAGGAGAATTTATTTATATCGACCTGCTCCCCAATCAAAACATTGCCGACCTGATTCAGCAGGAAAAGGAAACAAATGGTAAAAAAATGCTGCTGGCCTACCTTGCCGGCTTATACACCCGCAAATTTGCCGAAGCATTAAGTGATAAGCTACCCGTTGAAAAAAACCTGGCATCCCTCACCAAAACCGAAATTGAAGATATCAGCATATTGATCCATGAGTTTAAAGTAAAACCTGCCGGCGATAAAGGTTACGATAAAGCCGAGGTAATGCGTGGAGGTGTATCAACCAATGAGCTATCATCTAAAACACTGGAGGCTAAGAAAGTTCCCGGCCTGTTTTTCGGCGGCGAATGTGTAGATGTTACCGGCTGGCTGGGCGGCTACAATTTTCAATGGGCCTGGGCATGCGGGTTTGTTATAGCGCAGCATCTTTGATCAGAATTTTCAGAAATTAAGAGTAAGGAGAATATTACCCCCTATCATGAATGAGGGTGAAGAAAACATTACCTTTCTACAATTTCATAATTTCTGTACTCCCCTATCCGCCAACCGGTTAATTGTTCTATTTTCTGAAGCAGCTTGCGGCGAAAGGTCATCGCTTTGCGCAGTTGTTTAGTACTAAAATCTATATTCCAGTTGGTGGCAGTAATTCGTTTTTGAATAGGTGCCGGGTGCGTACCGGTAAATCGGACAAGCTTATCGGCATTGCTGTAATCAAACTCATAAGTTTCGGGCAGGTTTTGCTCCATCCAGGCATCATCATGGTAAAACTTATTGAAGTTACGAATCTTGTTGTTGAGGCCATGGGGTGGCTTAGCCCAGCCATAATGATAAATGTAGGCATCAATCAACTTTACTTTTATCTTGCGGTCATCAAGGCGAAAACCCTGTGCATCACGGTAGGCTTTGATGCCTTTAATGTTTTTGAGCAACCGGATCTCGCGGCGATACCAGCGTCTCGAATCGCCGTAGTAATCATAGGAGCCATAAAAATGCAGGTATTTAAATAACAAGCCTTCAATATTGGGTTTGGTTAAGGCATCTTCCATCTCCCTTTTAATAAGAGGATGATATTTTTCGTGTACTGCCTCATCACCCTGGATATAAAAAGCCCAGTCGCTATCCGGCGAAATTGCTGCAAATGCTTTATCCGTTTCCACCGCAAAAACACGTCCGCCATCTTTTAATGAATCATCCCAAACAGTATCTATGATCTTGATTTTGGGTGAGCCGATACCCTCAATTAATTCGCGGGTACCATCATCAGAGTTGCCGGCTGCCACTATAAACTCATCGCAAAGGGGTAAAATAGAATTAATTGCTTCAACAATGGGGTAGTCGTTTTTAACCGCGTTTCTGATAAATGTAAATCCGGATACTTTCATTAAGGCAAAGGTATTTAAAAGTTTTTGTCGCGAATTGGCCCGATAAATAAAAAAAAAGTTGATTTTTGATATTCAATCCCGGGATTGAATAATAAATTAAACGGAAGGCAACATTGGTGATCACTAATCCAAAATACGAAGAAGCGCTACTTAATTACAACAAAAAAATAGCTGAGGCCAGTGTGGAGGACATGGTGCTTAATATGGGCCCGCAACACCCCTCAACTCACGGCGTTTTACGTTTGGAACTGATCACTGACGGCGAAATTGTAAAAGACGTTATACCTCACATAGGTTACCTGCACCGCTGTTTTGAAAAACATGCCGAATCATTAACCTATCAGCAAACCATTCCTTTTACCGACAGGCTTGATTATCTGGCATCTATGAACAATAGCCATGCTTTTGTAATGGGCGTTGAGCGCATGATGGGCATTGATAAAGATATCCCTAAACGTATTGAGTATATCCGTGTGCTGGTTTGCGAGCTTAACCGCATTGCATCGCACCTGATAGCCATTGGCACCTATGGCATTGATATTGGCGCCTTCACGCCTTTTTTATGGTGCTTCAGAGATCGCGAACATATTATGGGCATGCTGGAGTGGGCATCCGGCTCGCGCATGCTGTACAACTACATCTGGGTTGGCGGCTTGTTTTACGATTTGCCGGTTGGCTTTGAAGAACGCTGCCGCGATTTTGTAGAGTACTTTAAACCCAAAATGGTTGAGCTTAACCAGCTGCTTACCGATAACCAGGTATTTATATCCCGCACAGCCAATGTAGGTGTGCTGCCACTTGATGTGGCTATCAACTATGGTTGCTCGGGCCCAATGCTGCGTGCTTCGGGATTGAAATGGGACTTACGCCGGATTGATAACTATTCGGTCTACCCCGAACTTGATTTCGAGGTCCCTATAGGTACGGGTCTCATGGGCACCGTTGGTGATTGCTGGGACCGTTATAAAGTAAGGGTTGATGAAATAGAACAATCCCTTAGGATAGTGGAACAATGCCTCGACCGCCTGCAGAACGAATTAAAGCGCACGCCCGATTTTGATCCGCGTGCCAAAATGCCGCGCAAAACTATACCCAAAGCGCAGGACTATTATGTACGCTGCGAAGGCGCCAAAGGCGAGCTTGGTTTTTATTTTATGACTGATGGCAAATCCGAGATCCCCGTACGTGTAAAAGCCCGTGGCCCAAGCTTTAATAATCTTTCTGTACTGCCCGAAATTTCGAAGGGCGTGCTAATAGCTGATCTGATAGCTATTGTGGGCTCGATAGATTTTGTTTTGGGGGAAGTGGACAGGTAATTTTTCAATAAAAAAACCGGTAATATCCTATATCGTTGATGTACCTTTGGTTAACCTTTCTGCTACCTTTGCTACACTTTTCGTAACCCGTACGGATACTTTTCTGATGCATTTCAAGTACTGTAAAATCGATATCAAATCAATACAAATAGCTAAAAATCAGATAATTAAAATAGATAAAATAATTGTTTTTTTTATTCTCCAAGTTTTTCAAGGTTGCTACCAATCCCGTTTTTCAAAAAACTATACAATATACGAAATTAATCGACCAATACCAAAAACCTTCAATGGAATTGTGAACTTTAAAATTAGCGATCGTTCAGGTTTCGGGATTTAACCTTGGTGCTGATTCTTAAAAAGACCATTGGCAGCCCTATTTCAATCTAAAAGTTCTTTATCCAAAAATCCGAACATCCGATAGTCCGAACATCCGATAGTCCGATAGTCCAAACAAAAAAAGAGACACCTTTCGGTATCTCCTTTCAATTATTAATTTTTATTGGTATTGGGCGTATTAATAAGCTTTAACCATGAACACATAGTTTTTTAGCTTTTTGAGTTGTTGTGGACGGCTTAAACCAGCCAGGGTATTTTTTGTACTTATTGTCAAATCCTTGCTCAACGAGTCGGGTGGTATATTTTGTATCGCTTTTAACAAATAGGCCGATTTTTTTGCAAAACCCGCACCAGCCATATCGGGCTGCCTGCCACTTATTATACCTATTACGTTCCCTCTGTTATCCAATAATGGACCACCGCTGTTACCCGGATTAACAGGGATAGAAACCTGGTATTCGGTTGTATCGCCCGAATGACCATTCCTTGCTGTTAATGAACCTGGCCCAAAATTTTCTTCGCCGCTTGGATACCCGAATGTATAAACCTCTTCCCCAAGATCACTTAATGTTTTCTTGAAATTGTAAGGCACATTACCCAGATCTTTAAATGCAGGATCGTTTATCTGCAATATCGCTATATCATATTTAGGCTCGGTATAAATAACTTTAGCATGAAACGACTCTCCGGCTGCATCCTGTACATATACAGAATCAGCATCTCTTATGATATGATAATCTGTGGCTATATAACCATTTGAAGATAAAGCAAAACCAGTACCTCTAAAGTTTCCCGGATTAACAAATTTCTTCGACTTATCATTTATGCCTTGCTTAGCTAAATTATCGGTCGTTTTAGCCAATTTATCTGTTTTATTGTTAAGCTGATCAACTTTTTGACTTAACAATTCTACGTCATTTGAATTATGGTTGTTCAATTTACCGGTGAAAAACAATGTACTTAAAATAGCGAAAATAGCTATTGAAGCAGCCACCGATATTTTTGAATGGTGATGCCTCCACATATTCACTATCCAGTTAGGCTTAATTAAAAGCTCTTCCTTCAGGGCATGTACATCAATCTCGCCGTGGATAGCATCCAAACGTTTCTCCAATTCAATGCGTTCGCCGTATTGCTTAATTAAGCCTACAAATAACTTATGCTCAATTACCTTGCTATCAACATTGGCGTCTTTTTTTCGCAGCGTCTCAAATTCAGCGCACTCGGCAGCGGTCATATCGCCACTAAGGTACCGTTCAATTAATTCCAGAATAAGGTTCTCGCTCATCTCTTTTCTCTCCTTTACTTCTGCTGAAAAAATAACTTTTTCAGCCTTTGCAGGCATTTATACTTTTGCGTTTTGGCATTATCGGCATTGGTGTACCCAAAACGTTCGCAGATCTCCTGCATCGATCTGTTATGTATATAAAAATCTTCCATAATGGTTTTACAGGGTTCGCCTAATAACTGGAGCGCTGCATCCATTTTATTAAACTGTATGTCCCGATCATTATGTTTTTCAACCTCATCGTCAACAGGCAGGTATTCCTCAAAGTCCCTGATGTCTCCCCCATACCTGTTCATCTGGCTCAGCCTTTTAAGCCAAAGCCTGCGGCAAACCGAATAAATATATGTTTTAAGCTTACTGCTCAACTCAAACTCACCCGATTTTACCTTGTTATAAAGAACAATGATTGCTTCCTGGTAAACATCCTTGGCATCATCCTCATTCCCGTTGTTGTTGATAATTAACTGTAATATCATCGGGAAATAGGTGGTATACAACCTTTTTAATACTATTTCCGAATTGTTAAGTATCCCGAGAACTATTTCGCTATCTGTTGGCGCCGAAGCTTTTAAGTCTTTATTCACTCTTAATACTGTTTATACGAAATTGTAACCCAATACAATTAAAAAAAATAATTGTATTCAATAAAATTACAAAACCTGGTGAAATACGCTGCGGTCTTTAAAACTACGTTTTAAAACATCAAACCGGTTTTAATACGGTAAACGCAGCAAGGTAACCCCTATTATTTTTTAATAACCGACGGCAAATCTGCAACAAAAAAAACTCCGGGCAAAACATTCCGTAAAGGCTAAAAACACTACAAAATCTATGGAATTTATTTTTTATCAAATTTCATGGGTTACCTTTTTAAATATATGGTATTAACAACGAAAACGATCAAAAAATATTAACATTTTAAAACTCACGAAAATGAAAAATTTATTAAAAACAGGTTTTGTTGCTTTAGTTATTGCTGTTTCTTTCTCAGCTTGTGGTGGTACTGCTAAAACTGAAGGTGGTGATTCAACTAAAATTGATTCAGCTAAAGTTGACTCAGMTAAAGCAGATTCAGCTACCAAAGTTGATTCAACTGCTAAATCTGGTGCTGCTGCTGTTGATTCAGTAAAGAAAGACACTACAAAAAAATAATTGCTGATAAAGCATATTAAAAAGGGCATATAGTTGCAAACTATGCTCCCTTTTTATCGATTTTTTAGTTTTTTTACAATAAAAAAAGGTAATCTGTAATTTTATTTTAAAATTATGGGTTACCTTTTTATGTTTACGGTATTAACATGAAAACTATTAAATCACTTATTAAAAAATTAAACATGAAAAATTCATTCAAATTAGGCTTAGTTGCCTTAGCTATCGCTACTTCATTTGCAGCTTGTAAAGGTTCTGGTTCTTCATCTGCTGCAGATTCAGCTAAAGCAGATTCAGCTAAAATGGACTCAGCTAAAATGGATACTGCTGCTAAAATGGATACTACTAAAGCTGACACAGCTAAAACTGACACAGCTAAAAAAATGTAATCTTACTTTTTTTAAAGTAAAAAAACGCTCCCGATTTTCGGAAGCGTTTTTTTTGTGATCTGATATTAGCAGCAAACAGTTAGGATTTTTGATTTGGTTACGCTACAAATATTTAGTAATAAGCTTGATTATTTATCGCCAAATAAAAGAACCTGGCGACAAGGCAGATCCCATTATATTAGTGAACATTATCACGCAAGGCTTTAATTTCATCGTGTGCATCAAGCACTTCATCCTGTTGCCTGATAATTATCTCGCGTAAAAAGGCGGGAATGTATTCTTCATTTAAAGCCATTTTATATGCTTTTACTATTGCATCTTCGCCATACTCGCATTCTTCTAAAATATCATGTGTATCATGAGCAGTAAAGGCAGCCTTAACATCTAACCAGGAACGGTGAATTTTGCCACTCGTTGTAGTACTGGTTTCAATGTCTACACCCAAAACTTCAACCTCTTTACCTAATTCGTTTTTATAACGATTACTACTGTCAATCAGGCTAAGGAAAAGTAACCTCAAATCTGTCTCATCATCCTTCAGATCTTTAAGCGCGCGCTTGTACCCTTCGATACGGTCGTTATTGATCTGGATTAAATCATTTAAAACTTCTGCAGTTGCTTTTGAATTTTCCATGGTAATTAATGTTTTTATTCCAATAAACATACTAATAGTTAATTTGTTTAACTAATTAATTAAAACATATCTAATGACTTCGTTAAAACCAGTTTCTTACGATTTTCCCCGGAACAGAGAGATCAGCCATACAACAATCAATATAACTACAATCACAGCTACAATACCCACAATGGCACCAGCCTTAAATATTCCTTCAATTACCGAGCAGCCACTTAAAGCAAACATGACCAGCATGATCAATAATAAATGCGCGTTTTTCATAATGAGTTTTTAGTTTATTTGCAGAGGCTAAATAATTGTGCTCTGCCTTGCATGAATAAATACAACAATCAGGCCTTTTTTTTATAAACGCTTTTGTTCAGGGCCGGATACCTCATCGCTAAATAAACAGGCTAAACTTTGTTATAACCCTGTTAAGCAATGTATAGCAGAATATACACTGTTAAATCCTCAATAAAAAAATGTGTTAAGTAAAGAAATCTTAGTGTGAAGACTTTTACCGACAGATGATTAATTTTGCCCGCTACTGAACAGGCAATGGGTAAATTACTTTTTTCTATAAATAACGCGACAGTAAGACTTTTGAGCAGTACTTTGTTCAGGGATCTTAACTTCAAAATAAATAAAGGCGAGAACTGGGCACTTATAGGCCCGAGTGGCTCGGGCAAAAGCGCATTACTGCAAACCATAGCCGGGCGCTTCAATATTACAGGCGGCAGCGTTACCTGGCATTTTGAAGATGAGTTTTTACACAAGTTAGCGGCTGCCGATGGTATCAGTATTAAAACAAAACTGATAGCCCTTGTTGAACCCAGGCATCACTTCCATAATTTATCAAATACTACCGATTTTTATTATCAGCAACGCTATAATTCCTCCGATTCGGAAGATGCTTTGAGTGTTGATGATTATTTATTGCTGGTTAATAGTACACCCCACGTCAACACCTGGTGGACACCCGACAAAGTGCTTAACCTGCTCAACCTGCAGCAACTGCGCGATAAACAATTAATAAAACTTTCAAACGGCGAAACCAAACGCCTTATGCTGGCAGCAGCCTTGCTAAAAAACCCGATATTGTTATTATTGGATAACCCGCTAACCGGGCTTGATGTAAAAACCCGGCAAGAGTTTAACGGCGTTATTGAGCAGATTACCTCATCCGGTATCAATCTCATTATTGCTACATCGATACACGAAATCCCCGAAGTTATTACACATGTTGCTGTTTTAAATAATGGTGCTATTATCCATGAAACCGCCAGGGCTGATTTTGATCCCAGCGTGTTTAACCAGGAAGTTCCTGATAATATAGACATCACCGAACTTAGTGCGCTACTTAACATTAATAAGCCCGCCATTGCATACAACCAAATTGTGAAAATGGAAAACGTGCATATTCAGTATGGCAATAAAGTAATACTGAACAATGTAAACTGGGAAATTAAAACCGGCGACAGATGGGCCTTGCTTGGGCCCAACGGAGCAGGCAAATCAACACTGTTGAGTTTAATTAATGGCGATAACCCGCAGGCCTATGCAAACAGTATTATTCTTTTTGATAAAAAGCGGGGCACCGGCGAAAGCATCTGGGATATAAAGAAGAAGATAGGTTTTGTGTCGCCCGAGCTTCACCAATACTTCCCTACTGATAACAGCTGTCTCCAGGTAATTGAATCGGGATATTATGATACACTTGGCTTGTTCAGGCCAAGTAACAAGGAACGGGCCGACGTAGCCTTCCGCTGGATGAAAGCACTGGAAATTGATCAGCACGCACGTCACCTGTTAAAAAACATACCGGCCAGTGCCCAGCGTTTATGCCTGCTGGCCCGCGCGTTGATAAAAAATCCCTCGTTACTAATTTTTGATGAACCCTGCCAGGGTATGGACGATCATCAGCAACTTCATTTTAAAAAACTGATTGATACTATTTGCAGCCTCAGCAACGTAACCCTTATTTATGTAACCCACTACCAGCACGAAATACCAAATAGTGTTAATAAGGTATTGCAGTTAGATAATGGAAGGATAGTTGGATAGTTTATAGATACTCCGGAGAACAAAAAAGTTAAAAATCATAACGATACTTTTAGCATATAGTTGCCACATCTTTCATTCACTTTCGCCTGAAAACCCAGGTCACTTAATAGCACCGGAAGGGAAATACAGAGCCCGAATGGGGCGTACAAACCCACCATTGAACATCACAAAGCCTTTTCCTCCCTCCTGTTTTACTAATTTTTCCTCCTTCTAATCCGTTTCGCCTCCTCCTTTTACCATTAACCTTCCAATTAATTTAAGTAACTAATACGCTCAATTTTTAATAGATGCGAAACCGTCAAAAATATAGTTTTTTACAAGGAAATAATTCCCCACTATGGGTAAACAATAATAACTTTTAGGAAATATCAAAATTACAAATATTATAATTTTTCACACATTTAATTGCCGTATTTACATTTAAATAGCTTTATTGTTAATAATTTATGTATTTTTAGAGGTAAAATTTCATTAGCATCATTTTTGCAAAAGTCCAATTAAACCCCACTCATTTGAAAACACGTTTACTTTTTTGTTTTATAGTTTTAGGGTTGATGACCGCATTTAATTTCGAGTCAAAAGCCGATGCATATTATTGGACCGGGAACGGTGGTAACACAAGCTGGACCAATACAAGTAATTGGTATAATCTTTCTACTTTGGGCCTTACCCCTGGTTATCCATCAACTACTTCTGATGATGCTTACATTGGAGTCCCTATTCTTTTTATAAACGTATTTACTGGTTCACAGCAACCAACCGTTAATACGAGCATAACTTGCGCCAGTTTAACCATATCAAATAGTAAAACTGTTACATTAACCGCAAGCTCCACGTTAACTTTAACCGGGGCAATAACTATTAGCGGCAGTGCCACAATAACAGGAACCTCAACTGTTAAAGCAGCCAGTTTAGTTTTTAGTGGCTCATATACCCTTACAGCCGGGGCAACGCTAATTAATATTACCGGGGCGGCAACAATGAATACTGCAACTGTAACATTTGTTAATAACGCGTCAGGTGGTTCACCGACTCTTACAATCGGAAATGGAACATCTTCTTTTTCTTCTTTAACTTTTACCGCGACTAATCCGGGTACCGTAAACATAACTGGAACAGTTACAATTGGAGGTGGCGGCACTCTTTCCGTTGGCTCTGGTGTAACCATGAACCTAACATCGGGTAGTTTGGCAGAACCTGGATTTGGGGGAACTTTTACTAATGCAGGGGTAATTACAGCTACGGCATTCCCATTTAATCTTAATTCCGCTATAAACTTTAATAATTCTGGCACCATCACAACTTATTCAAGTGTATCCATGGAAGCTAATGGAACATCGTTTACCAATACTGGTACAATTACCATAAACCCATCAGCGTCAAATGTTCTTTCCACATTAAATATTTATGATTACAATTTTACATTTAATAATACCTATGTAAGTGCCGCTTTTCCGGGAATTATTAATTTAAATGGACCAACGGGTAATACAACAACATTGTTTACGATATCGGCTAACGGCGGCCCATTAACAAATTCAGGAACTATTAATGCCACCAATGCTCCGATATTATGGAGTGGAAACTCATTCTCTGCTATAAACAACAACTCGAGCGGTAAAATAATCTTAATTAATTCACCACTTACCATATCATACGGTACTACGCTCACAAATACAGGTACTATAAGTGCTACAGCTTCCCCGCTTAATATGGGTACAAACTCTAACGGGGTTGGCATTACCAATTCAAGCACCGGCAGTATATCTTTACTCTCTGCTTCAACATTTAATTTCMCGGGTAACGGTAAAACCTTTGCAAATACAGGCTCGGTAACGGTTACTTCATCTGATATGAATTTTACGGGGAATACAAATTCATGGACAAATACAAGCCCCGGCAGTGTGGTGATAAGCGGCAGTGCCATGGCGTTTTCTACAGGCTGTGGTATTACCAATAATAGTTCCGCTTTATTTACAGTAAAAGGAGGATCAGTAATGACTTTTAATGATGGCACCTCGTCATCTTTTCTAACCAACAGTGGTATTTTCAATGCGGGGATAAGTAATTCATCATGCCAGATCACTACAGGTACCAACACCTCATTTACTATTACCAACAATAGCGGCGCTACCTTTAACTTAGGATCAACTTCAAATATTACGTTTAAAAATACAAGGAGCTCACCTAACTGTATTTCAGCCAATTCGGGGGCTTTCACATTAGAGTCTGACCAATATGGCTCTGCATCTATCGGGCAATCGGGTACAACTTCCTCGTCAACCGCCGGGCTTAATAATCAATTTACCGGTAGTTATAATGTACAGCGGTATATATCCGGAGGGTCGGGCAACCGCGGTTATCGCTTATTATCGTTGCCGGTTAACAGCAGTTCAAACACTATAGGCAATTTAAACGGATCGGGGATCGGCAATATGAGCCTTGCAAATATTAATGCAAGCGGATCGGCTATAACCATCACCAATGGCAACGCTGTTACCGGAACAGTTAATGTCCCGGGTGCCTTAACAGGGGGGCCATCGGGTACAACCAATGGATTTAGCGTAACCAATGCCACGCCAACCATGTACATTTACAATGAAACGTTAGCCACAAACAATTCAACTTTTACAGGTGGAAAAACTATCGGGATTGCTGCTATTAGCGGCGCAACGGTAAAAACCTTAACCGGCACTACAACATCAGCTTCCTTTGCTTCTATCCCGGTAACCACCGGTTTTATGCTTTACTTTATAGGCAATACTACCAGTACGACCACTTCATCAAGCCGCACTCCCGAAAACACAATAATTACTGCTGTTGGCACTATCAACCAAACAGATATTACCTATAAATTTTGGAATACAAGTGCATCAACCCTTTCCTATGCCGGACCAGAAACTGTAGCGAGCGGAAAAAAAGGGTATAATTTAGTAGGAAACCCTTACCCATGTACCATAGACCTAAGGCAGCTTTATTTAGATAACAGCGCACAGGGCTGGGTTAATTTTGCTACAGTAAAAAGCCTTGGGGCTAACCAAACTTTTGCTTACTATAATGCCAGTACGCAGGTATCCTCCGACCCCACCCTTTTCACCCAATATATTGCAAGCGGGCAGGGATTTTTCATACAAGCCACTGCTACAGGACAATCGGTAACATTTAAAGAAGATATCAAAAAATATGTTAACATAGGTACTTCAACAACACCGCCGCTGTTAATGTCATCCCCAAAATCAAAGGAAGTACTGGCTTCAAATGGCACAAGTTTTAACGTCGTTGATGCTTCTGCTTCTTTAGCCCAGGTTTCATCCGAAAACGCATCCGGGATTTTGCATTTAAAATTAGAAAAAGACAGTACTTTAAATGATTGGTGCGCTATAGCTTTTAATAAGGATTGGCAGGATGGGTATGACAAAAATGATGCATATGACATGGATGGCTTAGCACCAAAAGTATTTATGTCAAGCTATACAGCCGATGGTGTGCGTACCGGGATTAATTCATTAAACGAGATTGGCGCCGGCAAAAAAGTAAAACTTTATGTAAGATCAACAACAGATGGCATGTACACTTTAAAAATGCCGGATGTACAAAATATTGATTTAACCAAATACAAAATAAACCTGACCGACAATTTCAAAAAAGATTCACTGGATATAGGAAAGTATGGTGAATATAATTTCAATATAACCAATGCAGATACCTCTTCTTTCGGAGGCAACCGCTTTGTGCTTTCCATTCAGCAAATACCTGGTCCAAAATATCAGCTGGCTACTTTTACTGCCCAAAAATCAACCGATGGAATATTGGTAACCTGGCGGGCCTACAACGAAGGACCCAATTATTTCTTTACGCTTGAAAAACAGCTGGCAGGCGGAACAAGTTATTCGCCCGTATATCAAACACAAAGCAACGGGGGTACCATTTATAAATACACCGATAAAACACCCAATACAGGTAACAATATATACCGCTTAAAACAGGTTGACCTGTTTGGCAATATCACGTATTCGGGCCCGGTAAATATATACTTTGATAAAAGCGGCAACGCGGGTATGTTTAGCCTGTACCCTAATCCAACTATTGAAACCTTAAATGTAAAAGTTACCTATGGCAATACAACCAGTGCTGCATCAAGCTATAAACTAAACGTTTATGATGCAAGCGGCACCCTGGTGATGCAAAAAACATCTGAAAATAACAACTGGAGCGAAAATGTGTCGCAATTTAAACCCGGTGTATATATAGTAGAATTGAAGAGTAATGGCGGCAGTTCGTTAGGAAAAGCTAAATTTGTAAAAAAATAATATAATTTTCAATAATGAGAAATTGTGAGAGTGGGCTGAATATAGTTTATCGTTTATTAATCGCTTTATTTTTTATAGCGGCCCCGATAATTGGCAAAGCCCAGGATCTTCCCTGTAATGATGCCGATCCTTTTGAAAATAACTGCCCGCTTGATACCTGGGTAATTGCATTGGTTGTTATAGCAGGGATATTTGCTGCCTTACATTTACACCGCAAACAAAAATCTCTTCGGGCATAATGGCTTAAAGAGATTTTTGACTATTTAAATTTTCTCCCGGAGCCAATAGAACGCCAATTCGGCATCTGCACCCACCCTTTCTCAAACTTTCAGATTCTGATCTTTAAGAATAACCAGCTCTCCCTTACTTAAAATTTAATCATTCTGAGTTTTTGTTTCCCGTTGTGTCAATGCAAAGCAATGTAAAACAAAAGAGGCAAATTCAATTAAATCTGCCTCTTCTATATAAATTATTTTTTTTTACGGCCAGATACCCAGATTCTGGTACGATACTGCGATCTTGTTAATAGCGCCAATCATGGCCGCGCTACGTAAAGTATCTATTTTAGGATTGCTTATATAGGTCTCCCTGATTTCATGGTATGAACGGATCATAGTATCTTCTAACCCGGAGTTTACCAGTTCCAGCTCGGATGCACCTTTGATAATGGTTGACCTTTGCATTGCGGTTAATGAAGTACCTGTAATGCCCTCAACCATGTTCACCAGGTTAAGGTTTGAATTTTCTTCAAACCTGCGGTTCATACGGCCAAATGCCACGTGACTAAGGTTTTTTAACCACTCAAAATAGGATACCGTTACCCCGCCTGCGTTGGCATACATATCCGGGATCACGATACCGCCATTGGCATAAAAAATAGCTTCGGCCTCTGGCGAGGTTGGTCCGTTTGCACCTTCGGCAATTATTTTAGCCTGTATGTTGCGGATGTTGTATTCGGTTATCTGGTTCTCTAAAGCTGCGGGCACCAGGATATCGCATGGCTGTTCCAGGCCTTCCATAGTGTTGGTAAATTCCTGTGCCGCACCCGCATAGCCTAAGATGGACCCGGTTGCTTTACGGTGCTGAAATACAGTCTCCACATCCAATCCGTCTTCGTTGTAAATAGCGCCTTCAAACTCGCACAGCCCAACTATAATTCCGCCAAACTCGGCCAAAAATTTAGCCGAATAGTATCCTACGTTACCCAAGCCCTGTACAATAATCCTTTTACCCGAGATACCCGGCAACAAACCTATCTTACGCATATCTTCGCCAAAACTTACACACTCGCGAATGGCAATAGCCACACCACGCCCGGTTGCTTCCCTCCTGCCCGCAATACCATGCAGTGCAATTGGTTTACCGGTAACAGCACCCATGGCATCCAGTTGGCCAGGATTCATAGTGGCATACGTATCGGCAATCCAGCTCATTTCGCGCTCGCCCGATCCATAATCAGGGGCAGGCACGTCAATACTGGGACCAATAAAGTTTTTCTTGATCAATTCTACTGTATAACGGCGTGTAATGTTTTCCAGCTCGCTTACCGTGTAATTTTTAGGGTTTATTTTAATACCGCCTTTGGCGCCGCCGAATGGCACGTTTACAATGGCGCATTTGTAGGTCATGAGCGCGGCAAGGGCCATTACCTCGTCCTCGTTCACCATTTCGCTGTAACGAATACCGCCTTTTGTTGGCGATTGATGATGCGAGTGCTCTACACGCCATGCGTCAATTACTTCGAAACCATTACCCCTGCGGATAGGGAAACGGAAACGGTAAACACTGTTACATGATTTTATCTGATCGAGCAAACCAGCATCATGTTTTGTAAACTGCGCTGCATAATCAAAGTTTTTACATACGTCGCCAAAAAAGTGGGTTTCCTGGTTGGCAACTAAAATATTGGTATCCATAATTAATTGTATAATATTAAACTCTTAAAAAAGTGAGCAAATTTGGTACAATTTTTATCAATATTGCAAATATATTATAGTTAGTGTGTCAGATACACCTTAAAAAGTATTACAAAAACCATGTTTAAACCCAACAGACAAATTTTTTAGACTAATTGTCTTTTTCGATTTTTTTTAATCTTCTGTCGATCGAGAACATATAAATCGCCAATCCGATAAAAACTATTACAATTGTAGCCACAACGACGTATATTTTCCCCGAACTGCGTAAAACATCGGCCATTTCAACCGGTTGGTTTTGTTGAGCAAATACACTTACAAAACTAAATACCAGCATTAACAATAGTGTTAACTTCTTCATTAATTTATTTGGTTCTTTTTATATTCAATTAAACGGATCCGGTAACGTATAGATGCTATCCATATCCCAATAAAACTCCAGGCAATAAAGGCCGGATATAATACAATACGCATGCGGTTGTCCATATCCAGTTTACCAAACGCAGGGTTACCGCCATTACCGGGGTGTAAAGAATCTGTCATCCGCGGCAGCACCATAATCAAAACAATCATGATAGGGAAAGCAAAGATGTTATAGATAGCCGAGATCTTAGCCCGTTTTTGTTCTTCATCAATAGAATTACGTAATACCGAGTAAGCACAATACAGCAGGAAAGCTATGGCAGCGCTGTTTTGTTTAGGATCGTTGCTCCAAAAATCGCCCCAGGTGTATTTGGCCCAAAGCATGCCGGTAAGCAAGCCTATGGCAAAAAAGAACAGGCCGGTATTGGCGCTTTCTACAGCTATCAGATCGTACTCTTCTTTATCCGTTTGCAGGTATTTAATACTGTAATAAACCGATATGGTAAACACCGAAAACATCGCCATCCACATAGGCACATGAAAATAAGTATTCCGGATAGTTTCGTGCAGGATAGGCATTGTTGGTACCCCAAGTAATAAGCCCGCAATGAGGGTATAAATAACCACAATTACGGCTAATACCTTCCACCATGTTTGATAAATAAACTTCATATTATTTAGATGGGCAAAGGTAATTAATTTCATTTACTTCGTATCATTATACTTCTTGACATTACGCTGCATGGTCATTAATCATTGCACCCGTCTTGATACTTGATACTAACTACCCGATACTAAAGATTAATCCCCCGGCTCATAGTCAACCGGCAACAGGTCGGCCAGTTTGGCTTTTGACCATGTGCCTTCATACAGCGGGCTTGGGTTTGATATCACGATACCATTCATATCAAACAGCGCGTAGCTGGTGTAGAGGGTTATAATGCTGGTTTCAAAGTTTTCCATATCCAGCGGGCGGTACACGTCCTTAAATTCGGTAAGCTCGTGCTTTTTGGTATATACTACATACAAAAAATGCGGGAATGTAATGGCATAAATACCAGGCTGCGGTGTTTTGCGCAGGATCTCGATAGATTGATAGGGGATCTTTACCACGTTCTCATCATTCCACTTGGTGTAGTTACTTAGCTTGTACCAGTACATGAGCGAATCGCGGTTCAGCTCCCTGAACCTTTTTATTTTTTGCTGGATGAGCGCCTCTGGTGGGCGTTCCCTGTTAAGCGCCCGGGTAAAATCATGAGCCTCAAATCCTTCTTCCTTCAACCTGTCTTTATATAACGACCGGTAAAAATGCTGCGCCGAGCCATAATAAGCCGCCTCACGCTTTAACTTCCACAGCCGCTTTTGTTCTGCCGATCCGGGCAGCTCTTCAAAAAGGGCTTTACCTGCATATTGAATGGTGTGTTCAATGGCATCGCTCACGAAGTTCTTCAGCAAAAATTTAGTACGATAGCCCAACGCGCGGTTCTCTACCACCAAAAACTCCTCTCCCTCGGCTTCTAACTGCTGCTTATTGCGATGGTATATCAGGTTTAAAATGTGGGGGTTAAGCACTTTACACAGTTTCGAGTTTTCTGTAGTACCTATAAATTCCCGTTTAAATTGTTCATAATTTTTCTTCCAGTCGGCATTGCTGCTTATCACTACTTCGCGCAGCATCAGTACCTTTTGGGTGAGCGAAATATCAAGCTTCACGGGCTCATGCCCTACCTGTATGGTTTGCGAATAATCTTCATAACCAACCACGGTAACCACCAGTTCGTACTGCCCCGGCTTAACACCAGCAAGCGTAAACGTACCATCCTCGGCGCTGGAAGTGCCGTAAGTGGCATTGCTCAAAAACACGCTGGCATTTGCCACCGGTGCTTTACTTTCGCCATGCACCACCCTGCCGGTAATAGTTGCATTTTGCGCCAAACCCAAAAACGGGCTTAATAAAATAAAGACTATAAGGACTATCCGGATTGGCCGCATCAATTAAAAATACTGAAATTTAATTTTCAAGCTACTAAAAAACACATTTTTTATGAACGCAACATGAATTGCCGAAGTATTTATTTGTTAATATAAGATTTTTACACTGGGGGGGGGGTGGTGCGGGATGTGGTGCGGGGAGCGGGGTTCGTGATGCGGGTGCTGAAAAATGACTTTTCGGCAGACCAAATCTTTTGAATTTTGATTTTCACCTTTTTACTTGAAATGTAAAGTGGCTTGGGCTGTTTACTTTGGGATAAATATTTTGTAAATTTGATTCATAAAAGTATTTGGGTAAAATGGGTAAAAGAAACATCAAAACATCAGGAGAAACACAGCATTCATTTTCCGGGCATAAATCTTATTCCATTGCTGAAATCATGGCTGCCGGAGGCGCAACTGCCTTTGCCAACAAAATGGGCAAGAGCCCGCAGGCAATAAGTGAACGTTTAAAAAAACTGCCTGAAAATGCCTTTCTTACACAAGAAGAAGCCCGGCTGGCATTAGAAACGCTGAAAGAAAGCAAATGAACCTGTTGCTTGATACTAATATTTTAATCCACCTGGCCAAAGACCCAAGCCTGCGGCTGTTAACCCAAATCATCAACCCTGATAAGCAGAAAATTTTCATCTCCATTACTTCTATTGCTGAATTAAAATCTATTGCCTTACAAAACAAATGGGGCGCAAGGAAATGGCAGGTTATCAATACCGTTTTGGATGAAGTTATTATTATCGAGATCAACGAAAGCCTGGCGGATACCTATGCAGAAATCGACGCTTTCTCCCAATGCAAAAATCCCTCATACCCGGACTATTCTTTCGTCACCCCAAGAAATATGGGCAAGAATGATCTTTGGATCGCAGCAACAGCGGCATTACTTGGCCTGAGGCTGGTAACAACTGATGCTGATTTTAATCACCTCCATGAAGTCTTTACGGAGATTCAGTACATTAAGCCTGAAATATTAGTCAGATAATAGCTAAAATCAATTTTAAACACCCCGTAAGCTGCTTATTTCCTGTTGTTTAATCGCGCCACAAATAAGGAAAAAGCAATAGTGCAGTTGCTATCACGATGGCGTTTATGGCAAATAAAACACCCATGTTACCATAGCTAAAACTCCTGTCGACCCCATCCATAGCGCTTTTGCTTAAGCGAATAAGGATAAGTATTACCGGTATAATAACAGGGAAGCTTAGTATGGCCATCAAGGTTCCATTATTGCCCGCCTTTGAAGCAATGGCCGATATCATGGTAAACACGGTAGAAAAGCTGATGCTCCCTATAAAAACAGCCAGGAAGTAAAATAAAGGATCGCCAAGGGGCTTAACAAAAAATATTTTATATACCAGCAATGCCAGGAAGCTGATCAATGACATCAGCAGAATGTTGTAAATAGTTTTTGATAGGATGATAGCCTGCGGACTGGCGATGGAATAATAATACAGCAGTCGGTTCTTGCTTTCCTGCATAAAGCTTTTGGCAATGGCGTTAACCGATGCAAATAACATAATGATCCAGAAAAGCACGTTCCATACCAGCGGATAGCTGCTGCTGCCGCTGAAACCCGGCGACAGGTTAAAGGAGATGTAACAAACAAATACAGTTGATACAACGTAAAGCAAAATCCCGTTAAAAGCATATTTTGAACGCCATTCCAGCAAAATTTCCTTTTTGAGCAGATGGATGGTTTCGTTAACAAGCTTCATGCGGCAAAGGTAATAATTTGATGTTAGTGATGGATATGCATTTGGTTGAATGTATAACTTCCCTTAAGTTTGAATACAATTACAAACCAATGCCCATAGCTTATTACCGTACGCCGGTTGGTATAACCCGAATTACCCAGGATGATGATTTTATTTCGGCAATCTCTATAAGGGATGAAGAATATGAAATTACCCCTGCCTCAACCCCGCTTTTACAACTGGCTATAAACCAGCTGGAAGAGTATTTTGCAGGTAAAAGGAAAACATTCGATTTGCCGATAAAGCAACCGGGCACTGCTTTTCAGCAGGAGGTGTGGGAGAATTTATTGCAGATTGGTTACGGCGCAACCATGAGCTACGCACAGCTATCAAACCAAATGAAAAACCCGTTGGCCATAAGGGCTATTGCTGCCGCCAACGGAAAAAATAACTTATGGATAGTAGTTCCCTGCCACCGGGTTATAGGTTCTGATGGCAGTTTAACAGGCTATGCAGGGGGCCTTTGGCGCAAGCAATGGCTGCTTGAGCATGAGGCCCGCATTATGGGTGTTGGACAAACACGACTAAACTTTTAATCTATCAGTATGCTTATAAAGTAAGCGGCTCATTTTTTCGTGCAATTGGTCGGGCAGGAAAGGTTTTGAAAGCACATCATTCATCCCTGCGGTTATGGCTTCCTGTTGCTCGGCCCCAAATGATGCTGCCGAAAGTGATATAATTGGTATGCTTCTTTTAGGTTCCACAAAATCAACACGAATGTTTTTAGCTGCATCATAGCCATTCATTTCGGGCATGTGGGTATCCATCAAAATAATATCATAATGTTTGGCAGCCAGTTTATCAAGCACTTTGCGGCCGTTATCTACCATATCTACATCAACCTTCCAATCCTTTAACATTTTGGATAGCATAAACTGGTTCACCATATTATCTTCGGCAACCAGTACACTAATATTCAGGAACGGACTAAGCGTCTTACCCGGTTTTGACGCGCTTTTATCAACAGGTTTTGCAGCAACAGTATGCCAGTTTATAAAACTGAACGTGCTTCCTTTACCTACCTGGCTGCTCACAGTAAGTTCGCCATCCTTAAGCTCTACCAGTTTTTTCACAATAGCCAGACCAAGCCCGGTACCACCATATTTGCTTACGGTATTGGCTTCGGCCTGCTCAAATAACTCAAATACTTTGGTCAATTTATCTGATGGAATCCCTATACCGGTATCTTCAACACTATATTTTATTTTCACCCTATCGTTATCCCTTTGCAATACCGATACTTTTAACTTCACATATCCTCTTTCGGTAAATTTAATGGCATTGCTCAAAAGGTTCATCAGAATCTGGTTAAGCCTTAACGAATCCACTATCAAATTGGCGGGCACATCGGGGTCAATTTCCAATAAAAATTCAATATTGCCTTCATTAGCCCTAAACTGCAACAGGTCAAATACCGCCTTAACAATGTCATAAACATTATTTGCAGAACGGACAATGCTGAACTTGCCGGCCTCTATCTTTGAAATATCCAATACATCATTTATAACCCCTAAAAGCGATTTTGACGATATTTCCAACAGGTCGAGCATGCCTTTCTGCTGTTCATCAATATTGGTTTTAAGCAACATGCCGGTTATGCCAATAATACCATTAACAGGTGTACGCAATTCATGGCTCATATTGGCTAAAAAGGTTTCTTTAACCTTTTTGGTATATTCTGCCTGTTCTTTTGATTTTATCAGCTGCTCCTGGTAACTCTTTTGAGGCGATATATCGCTTATGTTGATAAAGATAGTTTTGTTGTGGTAGGATGCACGGCACTCCACCCAGATCACCCGTTTATCAAATCTTTCAAACCGGCATTCAAAAGCAGAAAAATTAAGGTTATCCTTGATGATCTCACCCAGCTTTTTACGCAAGTCGGGCTGGTGCTCCTCAATAGCCAGGTTTATAATACTTTTACCCAGCAATTCTGCCGGCTTAAAACCCATAATGGACTCAACCGCCGGATTAATATTTTCTATCCGAAGGCTTTGCACATCAACAGAGCAGATAATATCGGCCGAGTTTTTCACAACCACCGAGAAATTCTGCAGTTCAACGTTCATCTGCTTAATTTCGGCTTGTGTACGGGCAAGCTGTACAAATGAATCAACCTTGGCCGAGGTAATATAAGGATCGAGCGGCTTGTACAGGTAATCAACCGCACCTGTACCCAGGCCCTTAACTGCGTATTTGGTTTCCTTTGATATAGCGGTAACAAAAATCACCATGATATCTTTGGTACGCGGGTTTGATTTCAGCATTTCTACAAGTTCAAAGCCATCCATTTCGGGCATCTGAACGTCAACCAATGCTATGGCAATGTTGGTTTCCCAGGCTATTTTAAGGGCTTCATTTGGGGATGTTGTAGAAAAAATGCGAATGTCATCACGTTTTAATAAGGCCTCAAGCGCTATTATGTTTTCTTCTCTGTCATCAACAATAAGAATATTTACAGGGGGCATGTAATATTAATTAATGTATGGTGAATTACTATGTGCTCAATAATTTAAAAATCTCTTCTGTTCGTAATATATATTCGGCAGCTCCAATATTAATTGCTGCCTGTGGCATTTCGTCCATTTCCGCGTCTTCCGGATGCTGTGCTATAGTTGTTGCTCCGCTATTCCTTAACTTTAATAAACCCTCGGCCCCATCCTGGTTTGCACCAGATAACAAAATGGCAATACAATGCTCTTTGTAAACCTCTGCAAAGCTTTCAAAAGATACATCAATTGATGGTTTTGAGTACCAAACAGCCTCAGAAACATCAAGACTGAATGTACCTTCTTTTTCGATAAGGGTGTGGTAATTTGCGGGCGCAATATAGATAGTATTCTTGTTAAGAACGTCCTTATCTGCAATTTCACGCATTAAAATACGACTATTTTCGGCAAACAGCTTTTCAATTTCACTGAAATAATTTTTTTTCCTGTGAATTATTATAATTACGGCTTTATTAAGGTTGGACGGAAATAATTTAACTATTTGGAACAGTAATTTAAATGAACCGGCAGAGCCCCCTAATAGTAGTATTTCGGCAGACTTCCAGCAATCAAGTAAATTTTTATCAGGCCCCAACTTTTTGATAGATGTTTTCTTTTTGATTAATTACTTTAAACTTCTTTTTAAAAGCATCCGAGCGTATAGTTTCTTTACTGCCCAGGCATAAATAACCCAGCGGGCATAAACTTTTATAAAAAAGCTCCAGTATGCGCTCCTGCAGTTCGGTTTCAAAGTAGATGAATACGTTACGGCAGCTAATAAGCTGAAACTCGTTAAATACGCCATCCGACACCAAATTGTGTACGGAAAACAGCGTATTTTGTTTTAACTCATTGTGTATCGACGCAGCATCATACAGGATAGTAAAATGATCTGATATTGAACCCTTTAAACCGGAAAGCTGGTAATTTTCGGCATAGCTTTTTATATTGCGCAGGCTATAAATACCCTTGCGGGCCTCCTTTAATACCTCGGTGTTAATATCCGTGCCATAAATGAACGTTTTTGTGCTTAAACCGGCCTCGCGCATTAATATAGCCAGCGAATACACTTCCTCGCCGGTTGAACAGCCTGCAACCCATATTTTTGAATGCTGATAGGTTGACAGATAAGGCACAACCTGGTTGTTTACAGCTTTGTAAAAAGCAGGGTCGCGAAACATCTCGGTAACGTTAACCGTTATCTCCTCCAAAAACTCCTGAAAAAAGGGCTGATCATTCACCAATATGTGTTTCAAATCATAAAAGCTTATTTTTTTAAGCTGCATGATCCTGGTGACCCTTCGTTTTAAGGAGGCTTTGGTATACCCCGAAAAATCAAAACCGTGAACCCTTTTTACCAGGTCAATCAGTTCGGTTATTTGAGGATGTGATATAATAACAGCAGTATCGGTCATAAATTAACTTTCAAGCCATAATTGCATTAATGAAATCAACCTGTCCATATCAACCGGTTTTGTAATGTAATCATTGGCCCCGGCTGCTATACACTTTTCGCGATCATCTTTCATTGCTTTTGCAGTTAAAGCTATTACGGGTAATTTAGCCCACTTGTTTTGCTTACGAATATATTTTGTAGCCTCGTATCCATCCATTTTTGGCATCATGATATCCATGAGTACAATATCAATACCAGGTACTTCTTCAAGTTTGGCAATAGCTTCTTCGCCATCATTGGCTATTTCCACAACCAAATCATAGCCTTGCAGGGCGCTGCTTAAGGCAAATATATTACGCATATCGTCATCAACTATCAGCACTTTTTTACCCTTGATAGCTTCTTTTCCCTTGGTTGGTAATTTTGGTTTTGCCAGGGGTATTGCTGCCTGGCTAACGGTTTCGCTGATCTTATTCAAAAACAGGTTAACTTCATCAATAAGCCTGTCGGCAGATTTATTGGTTTTAACGACCATCGCATTAGCATACTGCATCAGCCGGTTAACCGATGCCTTATCAAGCTCCATAGCCGTATTAACTATTACAGGCAATGAGGCAAAGCGGTCAACCTCCTTGATCCTATCCAGCAGGTCGAGACCAGAAATATCGGGCAGGTTAAGATCCAGGATAACGCATTGGTATTCATTCTCGTGCAGCATCCTGAATGCCGACTCGCCATCAAAAGCCTGGTCAACAGTAATATCCTGGCTTTGCATCATTTCCTTCAGGGCCTGGCTTTGGGCTTTATGGTCTTCCACAAGCAATATCTGTGTAAACCTGGTACCATTGTGCAGCATAATATCTGTAAACAGCTTATCCAGTGTTTCGGTACTGATAGGCTTCTTGAGAAAGCTGATAGCGCCTTCATTACGCACGCGGTGAGCTGCAGCCTCACCAGCCGACATCAGGTGCACAGGGATATGCATAGTGGCTTCATCGGCTTTTAACTCTTTTAATATTTGCCAGCCATCTTTACCCGGCAGCATAATATCCAATATTACGGCGTTAGGCTTAGCCTCTTTTACAGTTTCAACGGCGCGGCTGCCTTCATGAACCATAATTGATTTGTATCCATGATCGCGGGCATAATCCTGCAAAATACTGGCAAAGTTTTTATCGTCCTCCACAATTACCACCAATGGATCGTGGTTATGTTCTTTTACTACAGCCTCAGATGGTTTTAAAAAGTTACTTTCGGTTTTAAAAGTTGGAGTAGTTGTTAACAGGTCATCATCAACTATCGGTACTATTTTGGCTTCAAAAGGTATGGTGAGTACAAATTCACTGCCCAGGCCAGGCTCACTATTGAGCGTTATGCTGCCGCCAAGTAAAAAAGTTAGCTCACGACTTATAGAAAGTCCTAAACCTGTGCCACCGTATTTACGGCTGGTTGAACCATCGGCCTGTTGAAAGGCCTCAAATATGAGGCGCTGTTTTTCTACAGGGATACCAATGCCCGAATCTTTTATGGCAAAGCTGACGGTTTTATCTTTCGCACCTGGGTTTACCGTGATGGATATTGATCCGTTTTCGGGCGTGAACTTAAACGCGTTCGAGAGCAGGTTTTTAATAACCTGTTCAACTCTTACCTTATCGGTAAACAGGGTTGCCGGTAAATTTTTGGCTATATTGGTTGTAAAGTTGATTTTTTTGTGGCTGGCAACCTCTGTAAACAGCATTTCCATATCGCCCAGAATTTCGGTAATCCGGATATCCTCATTTTGCATTTCAAGCTTACCCGATTCAATCTTCGATAGGTCGAGTATATCGTTGATCAAAGTAAGCAGATCATTACCGGCATTAAATATCACACTGGCGTATTTAACCTGGTCTTCCGAAAGGTTATTTGGTTTATTATCCCTCAGGATGCGGGCCAGTACCAATATACTGTTTAGCGGGGTACGCAGTTCGTGGCTCATATTGGCCAAAAACTCCGATTTATATTTACCCGTTGTTTCCAGTTCCTCAACTTTGAGGTTGATGGCCGCGCGGGCTTCTTCAATGGCCTGGTTCTTTTCTTCCAGCAAGCTGGCTTTTTCTTCAAGCTCAGCGTTTATGGTACGTAGCTCCTCCTGTTGTACGCGTAACTCTTCTTCTGATGCCTGCAACATTTCTGTTTTGTTCACCAGCTCTTCGTTGGTAACACGCATCTCTTCCTGTTGTGCTTCCAGTTCTTCGGCCTGCTGCTGGGTTTCCTCAAAAAGATCGTGCATAATGGTACGCGCCTGTGCAGTATTAACAGCTACACCAATATCATTTGCTATGGTAAGGATATAATCACGATCACGACTGGCCAACTCGCCACTAAAGGCTATCTCCATAACCCCCTTCAGCTTTTTATCAAAAAAGAAGGGAACAATAAATGTTTCGGTTAAAAGTTCTTTCACTACCGATGATGAGAGCTCAAGCCTGTCGTTTAGTTTTCCTTTTACAACAGCGGCCTTTTCATCCTCGGCAACCTGGCCCAGCCATCCTTCCGAGAGCTTAACAGATTTTTTTAACAGCTCGGGATTATGAAAAGCGTATGAGGCGTACAGGTCAAGTCGTTGCTCTCTTTCATCATATAAATAAAATGTACCCGCAGCAGCTTTGCTATGCCTGCAAACTTCGGCCAGTATGCTTTTAGCTAACTCTTTTTCACTTTGCTGACCCTGCATTTTTTCGTTAAGGGTACCCGTGCCGATGAGTAGCCAGTTTTTTGCTTCGTTTTCGGCAAGTACTTTGGCCAGCTCAATATTGGTTACGTTAATCTCAGCCTCAATTTTTTTCTGCTGATCAAAAGCAGATAGTATGTAAAAAAATAAAAACACGATAATGACCAGGAATATCACCGAACCGCAAACAATGATGATAACGGTGAGATCCGAGGCATTTTCTGTTTTGTTTTTACGAACATTAAGCAATTTGTTTTCATTATCAATAACACGGGCAACAAGCTTGCGTATCATATCCATATTTTGATTGCCTTTAACAAATATGTTATTTGCAACCATATATTCAAGCCCTTTGCTATCGCGGGTTTCAATATTTTCTTTTAAAATGTTACGCTGGGCGGCGACCAAAGAAATTAATGAATCGAGCCGTTTTTGTTGGGCGTGGTTATCTTTGGTCAGGGTTCGTAGTTCCTGCAAATCTCCGTCAATATGCGGCAATGCTTCGTTATATGGATCAAGGAATGTTTTTTCTCCGGTTGCTCCATAACCACGGGTACCCGTTTCAGCATCTATCATGTGCTGCAATAAACTATTTGATGATTTTATAACATTTTCGGTATGGTCGACCATTATGTTATCCTCCTCTAATTGGCGGATGCTTAAATAGGCCAATACCCCTACCACCAAAACCAATATAATGGATATAACAAAACCGGCAAATACCTGCCCGCGAAAAGAAAATTTTAACATTTAAAACTTATTTAACTGATACAAATATGTTTAAAAAAACGTGTCCCTGTATGAGGTTCAGCTAATAAACATTTCATTTGAAGAATAAATTGTTTTAATCAAATTACTTCCGGTGGTTTTACATACCCCTTAGGCTTGCTACTTAAGGCCCCGGCTAATGCCAGTACAGCGCCGGCAAATAATACCCACCACCCCCATTTAAATTTAATATGCCTGGTTAAAAACGCATCAAACTTTTTAAAGGGAATAAAACTGAATGCGGTATGTACTTTAAAAATAGCGGCCAATAGCAAAACAACTACCAAAGCCAACGATAGCCAGGCTGTGATTCGCATAAGTTTGGGCTGGTTCAAAAACGATACAACCACACCAATAACTGCTACCAATAAAAGCATCATACCATATGGCTGGCTAAGCTGGTAAACATCCCAGTTAAATAAACCAAGCGGACGCAATAAAGGGCAGTAAGTACCCGCAAAAAGCAGTACAAAGCCTGCAAATGATAAAATTGAGCTAAGGCGCATATTTAAGTATCAAGTAGTTAGTATCAAGTAGCAAGACAGCTACAGTAGTAAACAAAATTAGTATCATTTTTGGTAAAATATCGGGACATTTTCCAAATCTCCCATCAAAAATCTTGCTACTTGATACTAACTACTTGATACTAAAAAAATCATTGTTTAATTTCCATTTTATCGGCAAAGTGGGCACAGTAATCACGCAGGTCTTCTACAATGTTTTTTTCGCCTGTTGCGCGTAAAAAGCTATCGCCCATGGTTTGAAGCGTTTCGTAAAAAAAACGTTTCATCTCATCAACCGGCATATCTTTTGTCCAGAGATCAATGCGCAGAGTATTTTTATAATGCTGATCCCACAATGCCAGCATGAATGATTTTACTGGTAATGCTTCTTTTGAGGCAGAATCGGTTGATTCCCACATGATGGTTTCAGGAACATTATTATCGTCAAGGGTAACAGTCAGCTTTATTTCAGCAGTTTTCATTTGTATGGATTATTAAAGTCGCAAAAGTATGCTATTTTAATGCGATGGGATTATAATGAATTTGTAATTTTCTGCGGGAACGCAATTTATTAAACACCTGATTCTTACTTAACCAACAAAAATATAATAACAACCAAAGCCATAAAGCATAGCTCAATGATCCATAATTTTTTAAGCTCGGCAAAAAAGTTACGAAAAATAAGATCGAGAAAAAAAACTACCACCGCAAACAGCAAAAATATCCAGCTGATGGTGCCGCTCCAGGTTTCCAGCGGCCGGCCGGCAATGCCCGCCCCATAAATCCATATATAAACGGCTACCGCCAAAAAAAATGTGGTAGCAAAATTTAACGGGGTAATACGCAATTTCATTTCTGGAATATATTGGGTTTTAAGGTTTATTAACGCTTTTTACGTGATGATGACGACCTGCTTTTGCCGCCTGCAGCTTTATAGGCTTTTCCAAATTTCGCCTTGTTTTTAGCCTCATCGAATTTTTTATGCTGATTAAGGGTTTTCTTTTCGTGAAAGGCGCCCTTAAAATCGGGATCGTCCTTACGCTTTTGCATATCAATTTCTTTGGCAATCTCCTGGCGTTCGTCGTACCCGGTTTCTTCAACAAACACATCACCAGGAATAGCCGATACCGGGATGGTTTGCTTGATAAGCTTCTCAATCTTTTTGAGATAATACTCCTCTGCCGGGCCGCAAAATGTAATAGCCTCGCCCGATTGCAGGGCACGGCCTGTACGGCCTATCCGGTGCACATAATCTTCAATAACCACCGGCACATCAAAATTTATCACATGGCTCACGTCGCTCACATCAATGCCGCGCGAGGCCACATCTGTTGCCACTAATATTTTCACCTCATCGTTCTTAAACGAATTGATGGAATTAATACGCGTATTTTGACCTTTGTTGGCATGCAAAACTTTAACCCCGCCTTCGCCAAATTTGCGCAGCAGGAATTTATAAACATCATCTGCCACTACGCGGGTTTTGCAAAATATCATCAGCTTGGTAATATCCCCTTCGGCCTCCAGTAGTTTTCTGAGCAGGTTTATTTTGGTTTTCACGTTGGGCACGTGGTACAGATGCTGGTTAACCGTTTGCGCCGGTGTAGCCTGCGGGGTAACTTCAATAATGGTGGGATATTCCAAAAAGTTATTGGATAACTCGTGGATCTTATCGCTCATGGTAGCCGAAAACAGCAGGTTTTGCCTTTTTACAGGTACAACTTCCAGTATGCGGTTTATTTGGGGCATAAAGCCCATGTCCATCATTTTATCCGCCTCGTCCAATACCAGCACCTGCAGGGTTTTGGTTACTATATGCCCTGCCAGGTAAATATCCATAAAGCGGCCCGGAGTAGCCACAATAATATCAACACCTTTATTGATCTGCTCTATCTGGGTTTTAGGGCCAAGGCCGCCATAAAGTACAACAACGCGTAAATCGGTATTGGCGGCAAAGGTTTTTACGTTCTCCTCAATCTGCATGGCCAGCTCACGCGTTGGCGAAATAATAAGCGCGCGGGCATTATCGCCCTGGGCATATTTAAGCTTCATGATGATGGGCAATACATAGGCCGCGGTTTTACCGGTACCGGTTTGCGCTATACCCATTACATCCTGCCCGTTCATTATAGGCGGAATAGCTTTTTGCTGAATAGGCGTAGCTTCGGTATAACCGGCATCGGCTATCGCATTTAAAATTTGCCGGTTAAAATTAAAATCTTCAAAAGTTACAGCCATGCCGCAAAGATAGGCTTTTTGTTGATTAGGGGCATTGTTAGTTAACCACCCCCAACCTTAACCGCGACTTTTACGTTTAAAAGACGGGAAAAGAGGGGTGGGAAACCAGGCACAAGATGCCAGATTTAGCATATCATTCTTGTTTACTGGCCCTTACAACTTGTTCTCGCATCTAAAAACCTATAACACTAACTAATGAAAAAACATCTATTTACGCTCCTGTTTTTAATTACGGCCGCCGGCGCGGCAAACGCTCAAATTGGTAAAGGCCACTATTATATTGGTGGCAACTTTAACTACAATTACGATGGGTATGGCTACACCAACACCTACACTTACACAACCGGAACCACGGTTTATACCAACCATGGTATCTCTAACCTGCAAATAAATCCCGATTTTGGATTTTTCCTGTCGAACAAATGGTCTGTTGGTATCCAGCCCGGTTACTCGCGCGTTGGCGGAACCGAAACATCAGTTTATACAGCTTTGAATAACAGCGGCACCAACAGCTACACCTATGATCATAAATATCATTCAGATGCCCTGTCATTAGGGATCCACTTTCGTTATTATTGCATGTTAACCGATAAAATAGGCGTGTTTCCGCAGTTTGGAGTCACTTCGGCACATGATGTAAATAAATTCAAATCCGGTTCGCTTACCGTTGGCGGTAATCCTAATATTGTATTTTTTGCTACGCCTAAGCTTGCTGTAAACCTTGGTTTTGGTAACCTGCAATACGTTCATGATTACCAAACAAAAAGCAACTCATTTAATCTTGGCTTAAACACCAATATCAACTTTGGGGTAAATTATTACTGGGGTAAGAAATAGATGAAGGACTTTCAGACAAAGGATAAAGGACTTTTGGACGAAAGACTTTTTTTAAGAAAGCCGCACTGTAAAATTACAGGGCGGCTTTCTTAGTTAAGGGGCGGCTTATCCGTTATACTTTTCTGCAAATTCCGTTGCAAATGTTTCGAGGTTTATTTTGCCGGGGGTGGCGGGTTTATGCAAATCGTAATCTTCCCATAACTTTCCGCTACGCAGGGCTGCTCCCATCTCTACAAAGTTTTTGGCCATTTCTTCGGGTAAGCCTGCCTGCAGCATTCCATTTAAGGCCTGCTCATCGCTAAACTCTATCCATGGCAGTCCCGGCTTACCAATGGCATTACCTAAAACTGTTGCAACTTCGCCGGTAGTGCGTTCATCGYTTACAATATAACGCACACTTTTGCCCGTAAAGTCCGTCTGAATTTCTTCGGCAATGGCGGCAGCTATATCATTTGGGTGAACCATGATCAGCCTCATATCTGCCGGATAATTTGAGCCGATAATACCCTGGTGTTTAATCAGTTCGATATCATTATAAAAATTCACATAAAAGAAAGGTGCGCGAATAAATTTTACGGCAACGTTTTCCAGTTTATTCAATATGCCTTCCACATCGTGGATGCCCTTTATTGGTCCGGTGCCGGCATCAAGATGGGCACCAATGCTGCTTAAGCCAACAACCCGTTTTACGCCAGCCTTCCTGATAGCCCCGGCATAACTTTTACCGGCATCGTTCATATACTGCCTCAGGTTTTCTGCCCCATAATTTGGCGGAACCATAGCATATACCACATCTGCCCCGGTAAATGTTTTTGCCAGGAAATCCGCATCAGTTACCGAGCCAATGGCTGCTGTAGCGCCTAATGCTTCTATGGTTGCTATCTTGTCTGCCTTACTGCTGATGACAGTTACCTGGTGACCAGCCCCTATCAGTTGTTTTGCAAGCGGCTTGCCGATATTTCCTAATGAACCAGTGATGATGATTTTCATAATTTTATATTTTGAATTTGTTGAGGACAAAGCTACATTTGTACTTACTTTTATACAAGTACTTACCCTAAAGTATGTATCACTATGACCCAGATTAAAGCAGCATCAACCATACAGGAAAACAAACAGACAGCCTTTAAAGATTGCCCGGTAACCTATGTTATGGAGCGTATAGGCGGATATTGGAAACCAATTATATTGTTTCACCTGTTAACAGGCAGTAAGCGGTATAGCGAATTAAAAAAAGCCATCCCAGCTATTACCGAAAAGGTCCTTATTCAGCACCTGAAACAACTGGAGGCAGATAACCTGGTGATCAGGGAAGCAAGACCCGTAGTACCGCCTTATGTTACTTATAGCCTTAGTGCATCGGGCATGGGCTTAAGGCCGGTAATGTATGCCATGGCTAACTGGGCTGTTGAAGATAGTGAAGCCAACGGCATACCTATTTATAAAGGCCTGGGCGACTTTCCGGGTTTGGCCCAATTTGTGGAGGTGTAGATCTTTTCTTTAATTTGTTGAAGACGCGGGTGATGTCGCCCTAAATCCTAAATTTGCCCATCAATAAATCCGAAATCGAACATCCAAAACCCCAAATACGAAATGGCTACTATCCTCATAAAATCTGCTACAATAGTTAATGAAAATAAGCAATACGTTGCAGATATACTGGTGAAGGATGGTTTTATCGACCGGATAGACGCACAGATAGATACCCAGGCGGATAAAGAAATCAACGCCGAAGGATTACACTTGTTGCCAGGCTGTATTGACGATCAGGTGCATTTTCGCGAACCGGGACTAACTTACAAAGCCGATATTTATTCAGAGTCGCGCGCGGCGGTGGCCGGTGGCATCACCTCATTTATGGAGATGCCCAATACAGTACCCAATACTTTAACCCGGCAATTGCTTGAAGATAAGTACGAGATAGCATCGCGTAATTCGCTGGCCAACTACTCGTTTTTCATGGGTGCATCCAACGATAACCTGGATGAAGTACTACGCACCGATACAGCCAATGTTTGCGGCATCAAGGTGTTCATGGGTTCATCAACCGGGAACATGCTTGTAGATAATCCGCAAACGCTGGATAATCTTTTTGCAAATTCGCCCATGCTCATCGCGGTGCATTGCGAGGATGAGGCTACCATTAAAAGCAACCTTAACCACTATAAACAGTTATTAGGCGAAAACATCCCGATACAGCTGCATCCAAAGATAAGAAGCGCCGAGGCTTGCTACCTGTCATCATCATTAGCGGTTGAGCTGGCTAAAAAGCACAATACCCGTCTGCATATTTTACACATTTCCACCGCGCTCGAAACACATCTTTTTGATAATACCACACCACTAAAAGATAAGCGCATAACCGCCGAGGCCTGCGTGCATCACCTGTGGTTTACCGATGCGGATTACGAGACTAAAGGCAACCTGATTAAGTGGAACCCTGCCGTTAAAACCATGGCCGACAGGGACGCCGTTTTGCAGGCTGTGCTGGATGGCAAAATTGATGTTATAGCAACCGACCATGCCCCACATACCATGGAGGAAAAAGCGCTTCCCTACCTGCAGGCCCCATCCGGCGGCCCGTTGGTACAGCATGCTCTGCCCGCCATGCTGGAGCTTTATCACCATGGCAAAATAAGCCTGGAGCAAATAGCCGAAAAAATGGCGCATAACGTTGCCACCTGTTTCCAGGTAGATAAGCGCGGTTTCATCCGTGAAGGCTACTGGGCCGACCTGGTGCTTGTTGATCTGGATAACCCATGGAACGTGAACAAGAACAACATTTTATACAAATGCGGCTGGAGCCCATTTGAAAATACTACCTTCCGCTCCAAAATAGTTTATACCCTGGTATCAGGCAATGTAGCGTATGCCAACGGTAGCTTAGTTGAAGGTAACGCAGGTAAACGGCTGAATTTTAACAGGTAGACCGTGTTGAAATTTAGAGAAATTGAGCATTACAGAATTTTCTTTACATAAAATAATCGTCATAGCGAGTGGTGAAATTCGCGAAATGTTGAGGGGGAGAATGGTAAAACGGCGAAAGACTTACGAAGTTTCAAAAACTTCGTAAGTCTGGGGTTCTACAACTTGCCATAGCATGTAGCAATGACGAATAAATAACTATTTCACTCCCACATAAACCTCCACCTCGGCATCCTCAGGATTTTGCGCTTTGGCTCCCCAAACGTCAAAATCAGCTATGTATGTGCGGTTGAGACTACTGCCCCATACCTGCTGCCAGGTTTCGGCTACACAATCCGGCAGGCGGCCTTTGGCCAGGTATTTTACATAGTTGGCAGAGGGCACAGTAAGGCTGATAAGCCCTTCGGGGATGTTATCCGGTGAACTTACCTTACAGCCTAACACCGCGGTATAAAAGCCTGTATGATCAGTTTCATAATCTGTATAAACGCAGTAAATCTCGTCGGTTAGGCGTTCTTCAATTTGCAGCAGTACATCATCCTCCATAAACCTTCCCCAAAGTTCACCAATGTCCTTTGCCGACTGGCCGTTTTGATTCGTCGTCCGCACCGAAATCCCTTCTAAAAAGAAACCTTTTATATGTACATTCCCTATTAATTGTGTCATTACAATTTGCATATTGTCTCAGTTTGAAATTTAATTTTCACTCGTAACCTCACCCCCATATCGTATTGCCGCTTCAAGAACATCAATGTTTATATCTTTTAGCGTTTTGAACCTAATGCAATACCCGGTCACGCTCGCTTTGCCCAGTTCTTTTCCATATGTTTGGACTAAGTATGTCTTATCCTTGATACCGAGAATATAGACAGAGATTCCGGTTTTGTTTGCGCTCAAACCAATTTGAAAAAAATCCCTGGTTTTTCCATCAGCATATTTTATAGTGTAAAATCCATAGCCTATAGTAGGGTTACTAACAGTTTTATTTTCGCTGTTTTTACCACTCTCGAACCATAATTTACAACCTGGCAAAGCTTGAAGTATGAGATGGTGCAGCTCTTGCATATCACTACGCTTTGGTTCAGTTTGGCTGGTAATATACTCTTTGATTTGCTCTTCTACGTTCATATAAAATATTAAATTACAGTTTGCTTACGCTGCCTGTTCAAATTTCGCTTTATTTTTAGTTATACACTAATTTCAAACTGAGACACTATCACTATTTGTTATACTGATATATATTTAACTTTTAATCAATTTTTTATACATATTAATTAAAGAAAGCATTCAGATGTGCAAGTGTGCAGATGAAACTCCAATGTACTTTCAAACAATCTTCACATCTGAAATTTGAAATCTGCACATCTATAATCTGCACATCTACTCTATCATCTTTTTTAAACCCTCAAAAACGCCCTGCCAGTTTTGTTCCGAATGTTCTTTGGCGGCCTCGTCTTTTACATTATCCTGCGTAATGGCAAGCGTTGTTACGCCATCTTTTTCGGTYAGCTTGTAGGTTATGTTGGCGTAGTTTTCGGGCTTGTCTTCGGTGCCGCCCATGCTGCTCCAATAGCTGTACTTTAAAAATTTACCGGGATCTATTTCAAGGATGGTGCCTTTATCCTGGTATTTATTACCTTCCCATTCGCCGCTAAATGTAATAGGCTCCCCTACCTTCCAGCTCGACTCTAAATTGGTACCAAAAAAATATTCTTTTACCATTGCCGGGTCGGTAAGGCCCTGCCATACTTTAGCAGCGGGTGCTTTAAATTTAATTTCGGTGTTCACTGTTAACTTTGCCATAACGTAGTATTTTTTATTGGTTATTATTATTTACAGGTATTGGTTCATCATTAATCATGTGCTGTTTTATCAGCTCAAAATCGTGCCCTTTTATTTCAAAATAACCAAACCTGAACGGGTATCCCCATGATTTTTTATTGGGCATAAAACTCAGCTCATTTACCAGCGGAACAATAGGCGTTTCCACACATTGATAGTAGGTAACACTGCGGCGGTACGGGGTAAAATCCTCGCTCATTTTATGCTGATAAATCTCATCCCCGGCAACTTTTCCTATAGCCGTAAAAGCCTGTAACGGTTCGGTTCCATCCATTGTTTGCCTGGGCGAGTAGATGATCACCCAATCGCCGGTAGCCATGCTTGTAAGCGGCCCTTGTTTGCCATGATTAGCCTGTATAAAACCACCGGCTACGCCGCGGCTAATATGATCTTTTGAAACTACGGTTATCCAATATTTCATAGTGTTGCAGATTAATTACAAGCAAAAACATAGCCACAACAGGGCATTGTTTTTTGATTGCAGTACAAAGAAATAACCGGGGAGTGACAGCAGTATGTCAGTAGAGATCTGTTTCCTGCAAATTTCTTTGGCTAATGGCCATGATGATCGCACCAACCCTGTCTTTTAAGGAATCCGGTTTGATGATTTCGGCTTTATCGCCAAACATCATGAACCAGCGGGCAAAACCTTCTATCGACATGGTCAAAAACGTCATCTCAATTTTGTTGCCGATGGTTTTCTCGGATACAAAACCGCTGTAATACTTTTGATGATCCAGGTAGTTATAAATCTCCTTATCCACCTTAATCACCACCATTTCCAGTTGCTTTTCTTTAGCGGTTTGAGCTATATAAGCCTTTAGGGTTGGATGTTTGCTTTTGTTATAGGTTGTATCGGTAACTACCAGTTTACGAATCCTGTCTATCCTAAAATCACGGTAATCGTTACGGAGCCGGCAAAAGGCTATCAGGTGCCAGTAGCTATCAAGGTAAACTACGCCAACCGGCTCAACATCGCGCTGGGTAAATTCCTGGCTGTGCCAGGCAAAGTAATCAATGCATAAAACCTTTTTATTAATAATGCTATCCAGTATGGTTTGGATATGATCATTATTACTGCCTGTGCGTTTCTGGCTGCTCTTCATTACCTCAATGCTGCCATCAAGGTTCTCCAACGCGTCTTTTTCGGTTGTTTTTAGTATCGCCCTCACCTTATACATGGCCGATTGGTATTGGGCGTTTGTTGTGGCATCGGTGAGTTTTTCAACAAATTTTTCGGCAGTTAAAAAGGCGGTGGCCTCCTCGCGGGTAAACATTACAGGCGGCAGGCGGTAGCCGTCCATAATAGAATAGCCAACACCGGCCTCACCAATAAGCGGAATCCCGGCCTCTTCAAGCGTTCTGATATCCCGGTAAACCGTACGCAGACTGATATTGAAGCGTTCGGCAATATCACCGGCCTTTACTACCCTGCGCGATTGTAACTGGATTAAAATTGCCGAAATGCGGTCGATGCGGTTCATAGTATCAAATTAAGCAAAAAACACGCTACATTTGTATAATTATTTCATTTACCATTATGGCAGCCGAACAAAACGATAAGATTATAACATTTGAAAATTATTATGATGTTATGCTGGCGCATATTATACGCACCAAACTGGAAGATAATGGCATTCCCTGTTTTATTGCCGATGAAAATACCATTACCGCAAACCCTATTTACAACCAGGCCATAGGCGGTATTAAGCTAAAAATATTTGAACGCGATCTTGAACGTTGCCGCGCCATACTGGCTGCCGAAGGCGATCTGCACGACCAGGACCGTATAGAGATAGACGAAGAAACCAACAATGCGGTTATTTGTCCGTTTTGTGCCTCAACCAACGTTGGCCCTACCGATCCGGGTAAGTTTGCATCGCTTATTTCGGCGATACTGCCCTTTGTGAACGACAAAGCCTGGCATTGTTTTAACTGCCAGCAGGATTTTGAGTAACAGCCTCAAGCTTGCCTCTCAAAAGGAAACCTCACGGTTTACAGATCTCAAATATAACTAATCAATAACCCTCTCCTTTTGAGAGGGCAGGTTGAAGCTAAGCTTAAGGCGATTGTATCAAAACACATACAATCGCTTTATTTTTTACCCGATTTAACTATATTAGCGGTATGTATAACCGCCGCGAATTCATCAAAATATCAGCTGCAGGCGCCTCACTGGCAGCAATTTCAAACTCAGCCATAGCAGAAACTATTTCATTAAAAGCCGAACCCGTTTTACCTATAGTTATATCTACCTGGGATTTCGGGATTTATGCCAATAAAGAGGCCTGGAAAACATTAGAAAAAGGCGGCCGCGCGCTGGATGCGATAGAGGCCGGCGCCCGCATACCCGAGCAGACCGACATCAGCAGCCATACCGTTGGCCGTACCGGCTTGCCCGATCGTGACGGGCATGTAACGCTGGATTCGTGCATCATGGATGAGTTTGGCAACTGCGGTTCGGTAGCTGCTATGGAAGACATAGCCCACCCCATATCGGTAGCCCGTTTGGTGATGGAAAAAACCCCGCACGTAATGCTGGTTGGCGAAGGCGCTACCCAGTTTGCAGTTGAGCATGGCATGAAAAAAGAAAAACTATTAACGCCTGAATCTGAAAAGATCTGGAAAGAATGGCTTAAGACAGCCAAATACAGCCCGGTAATGAATATTGAGAACGGCCATAAAGCCGGTGATAAATATAACCACGATACCATTGGTATGCTGGCCATCGATGCCAAAGGCAATATATCCGGCGGCTGTACTACCAGCGGCATGGCCTTTAAGCTGCATGGCCGTGTTGGCGACAGCCCCATCATTGGTGCCGGCTTATACGTTGATAACGAAGTTGGCGGCGCTACATCAACAGGTGTTGGCGAAGAAGTGATCCGTAACGTTGGCAGTTTCCTGGTGGTTGAGCTGATGCGCCAGGGCTTATCGCCCGAGGATGCCTGCAAAGAGGCTGTTCACCGCATTATTAAAAAGAAACCTGATACCGCGAAGCAGATCCAGGTAGGCTTTTTAGCCATCAATAAAAAAGGCGAGTATGGAGCTTATGCTATTCAAAGCGGCTTCTCGTTTGCCGTTTGTAACGCTAAACAACAGGATTTACTAATACCGGGCAAGAGTTATTACCCCGCTACTAAATAGTATTACATGTCCAAAACCAAAAATCAGGAGTCTAAACCACTCAATCGCGTTTCCCTTGAAGTTTGCGCCAATTCTGCTACATCGGCTGTGGCGGCCCAGGAGGGTGGCGCAGTACGGGTTGAGCTTTGCGAAAATTTAAAGGAAGGCGGCACTACCCCATCGCACGGACAAATCCTGGTGGCCCGTAAGCTGCTCCATATAAAACTTTATGTATTGATACGACCAAGAGCCGGTGATTTTTTATATACCGACCTTGAATATGATATCATGATGGCCGAAATACGCTACTGTATTGAAGCAGGTTGCGACGGCGTAGTAATTGGCATACTTAAGCCCGATGGTACCATTGATAAAGAACGCTGCCTCGAAATGGTACGCCTGGCCAAACAATCGGGTTTGGGCGTTACCTTCCACCGGGCTTTTGACATGTGTAAAGACCTGTACCAGGCCCTTGAAGACATTATTGAGATAGGTTGCGACCGGATACTTACCTCTGGCGGAAAAAGCTCGGCTATAGAAGGCGTTAACGTTTTAAACCATCTTGTAGAAAAGGCAGCAGGGCGCATCAGCATTATGCCCGGCGCCGGCGTAAGCGAAACCAACGTTGCCGACCTGGTTCAATTTACCAAAGTTACCGAAGTGCATTCATCGGCCCGTGTATCCGTTCACAGTAAAATGCAATACCAAAACGATCATATCCTGATGAGCAACGCCTCTGCCGATGAGTTTACCACCGATGTTACCGATGTGGGCCGGGTGAAGAAATTGATTGAAGTGGCTAATAGTTAGCGAGAAGTGAGGGGTTGTCAAGAAGTTAGAACCAGGATTTAATACAAAGGACACTTAAAACCCGTCATTGCGAGGCACGAAGCAATCCCCGATTTACAGAGTAGCTGTGCAAATCCGATCTGTATTTTGGGGATTGCTTTGTCGTACCTCCTCGCAATGACGATCACGAGGTGATTGTGGTATCCATACATGTCATTACTGTTTTTTCCAGGTCACCCCTGATGATCACTCGTATGAAGGGGTGGCGTAAATCTTGATTTTATCTCTGGATTCCTAAAAAAACGTTACCGGTAAAACCAGCTCTATCCTGTTCCTCCCGGTTCCGCCAAAAAAATCCTCATCCAGCAGGCGGCTGTACCTTATGCCGAAAGATATACTGTTTTGGTTAAAAAACTTGGTATCAAAAAACAGCGTGCCCCCTGCCGAGCGGAAGTTTTGCTTAAAGCTGCTGCCATCGGTATAAAAATTATCGGATGATGCATGGGTATAATCAAAAAACAAGGCACCGCGCAGGCGCAGCAGGTATGCAATATTGCCAAAACCGGCATCGGGATAGGCTATCGGAAAATGGTAGGCAAGCCCGGCTTTATTCATATCATCTAAATTTTGGGCGGTATAGCCTTTACTAAACGGAAAATCATTGGAGTAACTGATCACATTATCCTTACCCTTTTGCTGGTGCGCAAGGCTGATCACAAAACTGTGGTTGGTTACCAGGCCCGGGAAGTAAAATGTACCCGATGCCAAAAACTGCGTAGCGCTGGCGCCCGCAATTGCCGTTTTATAGTTTACACTAATGTTTTGCGCAAACATGGGGTATATATTTTTTTTAGCCCGCTGGGTTTGATTGCCAAATGAAACGTAATTGTTTAAATAAGTATAGCTCCTGTCAGCAAATTGAGCGGCATAGGGCTGTTGAAAGCTGGTACGGTTAAAATACAGATCGCTTCCTAAGGTGAGGCCTGTAAAGTGTTTACCTGCCGAAAAGGTGAGCGGCACCTGCAAACCGCCATGCAGCTGGGTTTCGTTCCAGTACACGTAGTTGCCTTTGGTAAACCCACGCCTGTCTAAAGTATAATCAACCCCGGCAGACAGGTAAGGGAACAGCGCCCCATACACGGCTGCAAAGCCTAATTGCTTATAGCCCTCATTACTGTTATAATCAAAGGAAATCTCGGATTGGAAGGTATTTAAAACATTTTGGCCGGTAATGGCAAAGGAATAGTTGGGATCGCTGATGTTGGGGATCAGGCTGTGAAAATTGAACAGCCCATGTGCTTTGGAATAATTGGTAACCGGCAGCGGTTTATCAACCACCGCAGCCAGCATATTGGCCGATGAATCTTTGGTTAAAGCCATAATACCGAACCCCGGCAAGCTTGTGTTTGCATATAAATCACCTGCATCAATCCATTTCAGGTCTTTTTTATTTGCCTCGGTTATTTGATACCCTGCAGCTGTAAAGCCCACCCAGGCCATCTTATGGGCAGATATGGCGGGCTGATAATTGCCTATTGCCAAATTGTTAGCGGTTGGCAATAGTTCGTAAAGCCTGTTGTTGTTTATCATCAGGGCAAATAACCTGTCCTGGGTATTAACTACGTTTGTAAAATATACTGTATCCCCTTTGACAGCTAAAAAACCTATAGGCTTAAAAGTAAAGGGCAATAAATATCGGACATCGCCTGTTTCCTTATTAATAAGGGCCAGACTCATTTTGCCTTCGGGGTTTCTCACTGCAGAAATCAGCTTATCATCTGTATAAAACTTTGGATACGTATAAAATAGCTTTTGCGGGTTTGGCACCGTTTTAAGCAACTTACCATCAGTGTTTAAAACATGTAATTGACTTGCACCGGACGGACTAACCTGTACAGTTACTATACTTTTACCATCGGCACTAAAAGCGGGCGCAAAGTATTTTGCTTTTTGGGTAATACGGCGCTCTTCGCCGGTATTAACGTCAAGCAGCATCAGCTCGCTATAATCGCGATAACCCCAGCGCAGGTCTGAACGGTAGGAGGCATATACTATTTTACCTTCATGGTAATCAAAGTAATTATCGATAGAGTAGGAACGCGTACTGATCTTATGCTCACTATTACCGGTTTTTACTACAAATGCGGGGATCTCATCATAGCTGCTTTTCATGTAGATGAGCGTACTATCGTTCACAAAAGCCGGGTATTCCCTGTTGGCATCAAAATGTTTGGGGATTTTTAAACCAGGTTCGGCATTTATGTTCTGGGCATCATCCTGTAGCCGGGCTTTAAAATTATCAAAAGCCAGGCTGGTAAATGCTTTAAAGCTTGTACCGGTATACTTTTTTACCGCCCTTTGAAAAGGATAAAAGCCGGTATAAAAACCTGCCGCATCATGTGTAACATTCTTCCAGATGTTATCACCATACTTTTCGCGCCCGTAGGCTACCAGCATATAACCCAACGGATAATGATCGGGCAGATAATCGCGGTACGAGCCATTGCGCAGCTTCATATAGCTATAATTTTTACCTGCAGCCCATAAAGCCCTGTAACCATTAAAAAAGTAAGGTAAACGCCCCCTGCCCTGCGGACTTACATGGGTTTCGTTAAATACGGCATCACCCTCAAAAAACCAGTTGGGCACCGATAGGTCGTTACCCAAAGCCTGCCCGCCCTCGCCAAAGAGGATATGCAGAAAACGCGACAGACCCACATTAAAATTATTATACTGCTGTACATGCCTGTACTCGTGAATGGCCAGCTGACTTGTCCAGGGCAGGCTGCCAATGTCAAAACTGTTTTGTTCGGGGGTTAAAAAAAACTCGCTTCTGAAAGGCGCCAGCCCAACATAGGCGTTGGCAATGGTGGTTTGATTTTGCAAAACAATGCTGATCTGCTTTTGCTTGTTGCCAATGGTTGGCTTTACCAGCCCATTCATCTGCTGTACAATATTGGCCACTTTTATCCCCGCCGAATCCATCCCCACAGGGAAAATAACCTTAGCTGCGGGTGTATTTACCTGTCTCCATTTAATTGATGGCGGGTTGCCGCCAAACTCCTGGGCACCGGCAAAGCTTGCTGTTAAAAGCAGTAAAGGCAACAGTAGTTTTTGCAATTTTTTACAGGCAGCGGGGTATTTGTTCATCGGGGGATGAAAGTAGGTACAATTTGCAATTTAAACAACAGTGGTGTGCCCCGGAGAGCAATGCCAGTAAGTTAAAAAAGGGTTTCGCGCAAAGACGCAGAGACGCAATTGATTTGCTGATTTCTTCTTGTGCATTCGTGAAAGCCTTACTCCAGCAAACCCGAATATATGCCGCAATTCTCATCATCAAAGCAAACAAAAGTTACCTGTTTAATGCTTTCGTTCTCTGCCAAAAAATCCCGAACGGTTTTTATGGCGATAGCTGCCGCCTTTTCTTTGGGAAAGTGATAGATGCCTGTGCTGATATTGGGAAAAGCAATAGTTTCCACATGGTTTTCGGCACCCAGTTTCAGGCTGTTTAAATAGGCAGAAGCCAGCAAAGCATCTTCGCCCTTACCGCCATTGTTATAAACCGGCCCAACCGTATGGATCACATATTTGGCGGGCAGGTTGCCGCCGGTAGTAATTACGGCCTCGCCGGTTTTGCAACCACCCTGCCGGTTACGGATTTGGATACACTCCTCCAATATAGCTTTACCGCCCGCGCGATGTATGGCCCCATCCACACCTCCGCCGCCTAATAGCGAGGTTTTGGCAGCATTCACTATGGCATCAGCCTTAATTTTGGTGATATCGCCCTGTACCAGTTTTATTCTTTCCTCGGTCATGATAAAATGATTTTATTCTGCCGCTTCTTCGCCTTTTGAGCCAAGCTCAACAATATCCCCTTTCTGAAACAGGATGGCCTTTAAAGTAGTACGCCATACCGGTTTTTTGCGCAGTAAAAATTCAAGGTCCATACCAAAATGTTTAAATTCTTCCTGCTGTGCATTTTGCATAATAGCCTTGGCGTCTTTGTCGGTTTCAACAGCAATGCGCTGCTCGTACCAGTTAATGGCTTCGGCTTCTTCGGTAAGTGATACAATCATCCGGGCAAAGGTGCGGGTTTCGGCAGATAGCTCGTTTGCGGGTTCGTGGTATTGGTCAAATGACATAATGCTTTTTTATTTAATAAAAACATGATGTACTGGTTTTGTTTGGGCGGATGTATATTTAGAAGGATTATGGATTATGTAAACGTTAGTCCGCTCAGGGTCTCCTCAATGCAATTAAGTTTATGAATTTCTCCCCCAGCGGGGGAATAGCTTTGTAGCAAAAAAGCAAAAAATGAAGCTCCGTGCCAGAGGTACGGAACCTTAGGTAGCGTACCTCTGGCACGCAAAATGCTAATTTATTTGTGCTACCAAGCTTTTGCTCCTCTGGAGCAGCCTATCAGCCTCTTCTACTACAAAGCTTTTGCTCCTCTGGAGCAGCCTATCAGCCTCTTAACTTAATACATTGAGGGTTTCTCGACAGAGAACCCTAAGGAAACATTCAGGTCCATGCATCTATTTTAAAAGCTACAGTCGCTTGCAGGAATTATCCCCTCTTTATCTTTATTTAAAACCGCAATCCCATTTTTAAAGGTTACAATCCAGATACTGTCGTAATCATCATCCGGCCATTTTAAACCGGCTTCTTTTACACCTAAAGCCCTTGCTATTGGCGCTATGCCGCCATGTTCCCAGGCCACCAGCACAACACCTGCACGACTTTTTAAATCGGCAGCCATGCCTAACGAATCTTTTTCGGTACGGCTGCTATTGATGGTTAAATTGTATTTAGCGGCAAGCGGTACAATAGTTTGAAACATACGTGCATGTTTGGTGGCTTCGCCTAAACCCAGTGCGGGTACAAATACCAATGCAGGGACACCAAATTTTGCGGTTATTATTGCAGGAAGCTTTAATGACCGGTTGATGCCCTGGCAGGTGAGGTTATCGCCCTTAACAGGTTTTTCGGCATGGCGTATAAAAACAATTTTTAAACTATCCAGGTTGCTTTTTTGAGCAAAAGCGTTTAGGCAAAAGGAGTTAAACGCAACAAAGGCGATCAACCAAATTTTTAATAATTTCATTTTGCGATGTTAAATTTTGTACAGCCGGTAATGACTGGCATTAAGTGATATTATTAATTGGCCGATGGGCCTTTAGCCCAATGTAGTAAGGTTAAAATACAAAAAATAGAAAAAACCGACTTATGACTTTAGACTTAGTAGTGTGGACTTAAGGGCTGTACTATTTTCTTTTATAAAAAGAAATTGTCGCCAATGTTCCCGGATAGTCCCTTACTTCGGTATCAGTGTAATATCCCGAGCCATCAGCGGCAAAACCTATCCCTTCGCCTTGCGGTTCGTTATTAAAATAAGGAGCATATTGCGGTTTTGTAAGTAAACCGGCCAATATTGAGGTGCCGGGGGATAACTTCCAATACCAGATAGCTTCTTTATTTCTGAGCAAAATTTCGGTTCCATCGGCAGCAATATCACCGCCTGTAGCTTTATTAAACAACAATTTAATTAACGGAGTTAACGTAGTTATTGCGGTGGTATTTTGGGGATACCTTGCAGTATAAATTTTTGAAACATTATTTTCTTTACTTGCTATATAAAGATCTTTTGTTTGCGGATCGACCATCAGGGTTTCGGCATTACGGGAGCCATCCGGATATCTTAGCTCAATTTTATCCACCTCATTTATATCCAGCGTAACGGGCAGTGTTTTGCCTGTTAAATCGGGTTCGGGAAAACGGTAGATGAGTATGGTTTTGTATTTAGCATCGTTATCGCCAATATCGGCCACGTAAATGTAGCTTTTCCCGGCAACTGGGCCCGGGCCAACAGCAATGTCTTCCCAATCCCGGTTACTTTCCTGTGTTAAAGTTAGCGTCCCTTTATCTGCTCCGGTCCCATCAGTAAGATACACCTGATTAGGATTGCCGCTGTCATTATGGATATACAACAATCCCGGATTTGCCCTGCTTGCCGCTATCCCGGATATCTCTACCAAATCTGTCCTGAAAAGATGATTAGTCACCGGCACCGGGTTAAATAGCTTAGTGGTATCCAGCGAAGCCGGATCATAGGCAGGAGATAAAAAAGTAACCGGTGTTACAGGTGGCTTTATGGCTACGGTATCCCGGGTAGCCACCATTGTATTAGCCGCTTTTTTACAGGCGGCCGCAAAAATCATCAAAAAACATAACAACCCGCATTTATTGTATTTTGTTATACTGTTTACATTAAATGGGGTTGTCATGGTATTAGCTATACTATAATTATGTAACTAAATATTAGTGTTGGTTACCGGTTCCATCGGCCTGGTAGCAACCGATATCTTTACCCGGAGGGGTTATGCCGCTTGAACCAAAGTTAGGATCAACCGGAACGTTGGCGATAGCAGTGAAACCTGTATAGCCTTTTCCAACAGCCGGTGAACCTGCCTGAAGATGGAAGTTAAATGCATCAACAGATGCCTGGTTTACAAAATTTAAATTTGGAAGCGGATAGTTTACAAACATGGGGTTGTTTTGCCCTACTAACGATGTTCCATCATATTTGAAACCAAATATGTATGATGCACCTAAAAAGGCTTTCATATTTGGAATATCAGTTGCTTGTGGATGTGTAACTACAGCCTGGGCTATGTTGGTAGGTACAAACTGACCGGCAATGGCTGCATTATCTGCATAATAAAAGTTGTAACCGTAGGCCGTTTTGGTTATAGGACCATCAGCATGCGTTAATGTATCGGCCAGGTATACTTTAGCGGTAACATTATTACCACCTGCTATGCGCACACCAAAATCACAATCAACAATAAGGTTGTTATAAGCCAAAGCTCTTGAGTTATTCTCCACCTCAACAGATCCGCTCCTGGCACCATACACACCATGGTTTCTGAAACCGCCATTTACATAAGTATTATTGTACATAGCTATCTGGCATTGGATAGATCCTTTTGCGCCGTCATTTGCAGATTTTGTTCCATTAGTAGCTCCGCCGATGATCAGGTTATAGGCCATATTACCCTGGGTACCGCCTTTGGCATTAAAGCCGTCGCCGCCAAGGCCGCCACATTTTTCTAATGTGTTTCTCATCATGTTGATGTTACCACCATAAAAACGCACTGCATCATCTGGTGTACCATATATCCATGAATCTTCTAAAATAAAGTTGCCGTTAGGGTTTTGCCAGTAAATAGCATATTGGTCGCCTGTAGATGGGCCGGTAAACGGAGGCGATTTTAAACCAGCGCCTGCAAAATCAAGGTGGGTCCATTTAATTACCAGCAATTTACAGGTTACATCGGCATATATACCACCCCAGCCGCCTGCATAGGCCGAGTCTGTTGCCGCGGTTGAATTACCTGTAGTTTTTGTTCTGCGGGGATCTGTAATGGTAACAGGGGCATCTTTAGTACCTAAACTTACCAGTATTCCTTTTACAATAAAGGTTGCGCTATTGGTAACATTTACTTTTACACCTTTTTGTATTAAAAGCGTATCGGTTGCATTAACGGTAACATCGCCGGATATGGTATATGTTTTACCAGCAAGCATAGTTCCTTTGATTGAACCTGACAAAGGAGCTGTATTGCTTACGGCCTGCCCTACCTGTAAAAGAGGAACCGATATCACGGCGTTATCTTTACTTTTGCTGCAAGCTGCGAGTGCCAATACGGATAGGCAAACCAGTGCATTTCTTAAATTTTTCATAATTAATCGGTTATTGTTATTTGTTTTAAAATTTGAATCTGAAACCAAGTGTATACCTGGCATAGTATTTTGCATTTTCGATGGTAGCATAATCCGGGCTATTCTGCATCGGCAACTTATAATTGCCGCTATATCCCCTGTTAGTTTGTTTCACTATTAATTGATATGGGGTATTCAATAAATTATTCGCCTTTATATAAATGATATAATGTTTGCCAATCTCCTTTTGTCCGGAAAAATCGAGGTTGACAGTGGCCTTTTCCCAATTGTCTAAATCCTTGTATTTAGAAAGCGTATTTATTCTTTCACCTGTATAAACCAAGGCTAACTGTGCATCTATGCTATGTCTTGTATCCTTATATAGCAATGAAAAATTACCAACATTGGCAGACTGGCCCTGCAATGGTCGTGGAAGGTTGACAAACGTTTTGTGAAAACTATTGTCTGCCGGATCGGTATAATCAAATTCTTTAACCGAGCTAATGCGCGAATGTGTATAGGTATAATTACCGGCCACTCCAAACACACCAAAAAACTTTCTGAAAACCATCTCGAGGCCGTAATTATGGGCTGTACCATAATTCTCCGGAATTAACAGCAAATCGGCCGCATAACTATTTTGCGTTAATCCGTATTCAATAGGATCAACAATTCTTTTATAAAACGCGCCCACCATGAACTGATCAAGCCCGTTTGGGAATACCTCGTAACGGAAGTCGTAATTATCAACAACCGTATGCTGCAGATTAGGATTACCCGATGTATGGAAGTTATCAGATTCAGTTTTGCTTGGATAAGTTACCAGATCGGCATAAGCAGGACGAAAAATTGATTTAAAATAGGAAAGGCGAAGCGCCTGCGTGTTGGAAAGTGAATATTTGGCGTTTATGCTTGGTAAATAATCAACGTAGTTTATAGTGCCCGATTTGCCGGCAAAAGTTGCAGGTAACGAGGAGTCGAAATGTTGGCGCGTGGTTTCTACCCTTAAACCTAATACAACGTCGATACGATCATTAATAAAATATTTTTCCTGTATATAGCCTGCACGTACATTTTCTGTAAACGTATAAACCCCTGCATTACTTAACGAGTTTCCGAATGCGTCGGTGTAAGGCGCAAATGTAAATTGAGATGCAGGGATGGAAACGTATTTTTGGTAACTTGAATCACGATCATTCAGCGCACTTAAGTTATATGTATTATCATAGTTATCCCTGCTTTTATGCCTGAACATTCCCCCAAACCCTAAAATAGATTTATGCCCCGCTATAGGTTTATCGTAATGAAAGTTTAAATAGCCTGCAAGGTCCTTATCTGTATTATGTGACCATTCCCTTGTTTGCGAACGGGTTTCCACCGGTCCATAAGCAAGTGATGTAGCTGTACCGGATGAATTAGGGCTAATTTCTTGAGTTGTGTTAAACGATGCTATATCCGGCAATTCCTGCTTTGCCTGCGAAAGCACTAATGACCAGTCGGTAGTTAAAAAATTGGCTAATTTATTTTTCCCGTGTAGTATTGTGCTGTAAATACTTTGCAGAGTTTGCCTTGTTTCCGTTTCATAACTTTGCTGAAAACCACCGGTATAGCCGTTATAAGAGTAATTCCCTAACAGTAAATCATTAGTAAGCCTTACCCTGTTTTCGTTTAATTGCAGGTAGGTACCAAATAGGCTTATCGAGTTATCTATGTTAAATCTATAATCGATCGTAGAAATAAGTCCCAGTCTGTTTGTAAGTAAAGAGTATTTTCTATCAAGGTACTCCGGAAAAACCTGGATCATCTCGGCATTGGGGCCGGCTGCCGGGGCCAATGTGGCATTTTCAACCAAACGGAATGTGTTGTTGCCGGCATAAGTGTTTTGGTAAGTGCCTGAAAAAATAACGCCCAATTTTTTATTCAAAAACCTGTCTCCTATTGTTAAGCTTACATTGGTATTTACAGGATTATTCTTATTAGAAGTAATGAGGTTTTGATACGGAAAGTCAGAAATATTGGCTGCGGTACCTGTTCCCCTTAATTCGGCAGGCGATTTATCATTTACCGAAGATGTGTTAAACCCTTTAAATGACCGGTCACTAAATAATTGACTATAGCCCGCTCCAACATTACCCTCCACCCTCAGCTCGTCGGGCGCTGTTTTCATAACCAGGTTAATCGATCCGCCGGTTGCGTCGCCTTCCATATCCGGCGTTAATGATTTTGCAATTTCAATGCGTTCAACCAGGTCAGCTGGGAAAATATCCAGCGGTACATAGCGGTTCTTATTATCCGGGCTGGGAATTTTAACACCGTTTACTAAAGTGGTGTTGTATTTTTTATCCATTCCCCGGATAATGGCATATTGGCCATCGCCGCTATTACCCCGTTCGACAGAAACACCCGGAACACGTGCCAGCACATTGGCTACAGTAATATCGGGCGAAATGGCAATTGAATTGGCCGAAACTATGTTAACCAGGTTATCGGCCCTTTGCTCGGCCCTTTTTGCGTATCTGTCCGATTCTTTATTACCCTTTGCCGATATGGTTACGCCATTTAAGTTTGAAGTATTTGAAACAAGTGCAAAGTTTAGCTTTAAATTTTGGTTATCGCCAAGTTGTACTGTGGTATCAATGGTTATATAACCTACGTAGGATACTTTTAATTTATACGTACCGGCTTTTAAATTATTTATTGAATATTTTCCGTTAAGCATCGAAACTGTTTTAACAGCGCCCGGCAGTAGCACCAACGATGCGCCAACAAGTTGTTCGTTAACATTTTTATCAAAAACATACCCGGTTATGGTTGAAGCGTAAGAAGATGAAATGAAGAAAAAAAGAATTAAAGCGGTGTAAATTTGTTTCATTAACGCATTATTTTGCGCAAAGAAACCCTATCAAATCTGTAGTAATTCTGAATTTTTACACGTTTAGAATTTGTTAACTAAATGGTGTTTTTAACTTAACAAATACATTAACACTTCATCAAAAGCACATTTTTTACTAACAATAAATAAACACCGCAAGGCAGTAACTTAACATCAGCTAAATATATTTTTTGGGTTACTGACTAATAAGTTCGCCCCGAAGTACAAAACGACTTGTAGTGAATGCCCGCGAATGAAAGCAGGGAAATTTCGTCCCCTCAGGGTCTCTCGATAGAGGACCCTGAGGAACCATTCAGGTCCAACTGCATAGTCTTATACTTTGCAAACGACCTCAGGGTCCCTTTTCAAGGAGACCCTGAGGGGACACTGACTAAAAAGCTGGTTCGTCAGGGGCTCTCGATAGAGGACCCTGAGGAACTATGCAGGTCCAACTGCATAGTCTTATACTTTGCAAAATGCCCACAAATGAAAGTGAGTTGTTTATTATTGTTTTGCCGATTTTTTAAAGCCATCAAAATTTCGTAAATTTGTATAGCAAACAGCCCGGTTATCTTTATAGCATAACCGGGCTGTTTTGGCAAAAAAGCTCCTTGAAATAATGAAAATCTCTACTTTTTAATTAACAAACTTAAAATAAGCTTATTGATATTTTTTCAATCTAAATAAATCTCTTTTTTTAAATACTTTTCTGCTATTTATTACAGATTTTTCTTAATATTTCTCGATTTTTTATTGATTTTTAAGTGTAAACCGGGTTTTATAGCGTTTAATTATCCAGGTGCTTTTTGATGCTGACAAACACCAGTTTTGAGGTGGGCGTATTGCTTTTTTCGGCCACGCTATCAATCGGGATCAGCACATTGGCTTCGGGGTAGTAAGTCGCGGTGTTGCCTTCGGGGATGTTGTAGGGAACCACCACAAACAGGCGGGCCACACGCTCAACCCCGCCAAAGTTATTGTAAAGGTCTACGTGCTCCCCTTCCTTGAAACCGGCTTTGGTAATGTCCTTCTCATTCATGAATATCACCCGGCGCTCGTTATGGATTCCGCGGTAACGGTCATTTAGCCCGTAAATGGTGGTATTAAACTGGTCATGGCTGCGGATGGTGGCCATCCGGTATTCCCCTGCGGCCATTTGGTGACTTGGCAAACCGGCAATATTAAAGCCTATTTTATCACCATACTGCTCACTTTTAAACTTACCCACTCGTGGGCCATTGGGCAGATAAAAACCCGCAGGGATGCGCACCTTTTGATTATAGTCCTCAAAGCCAGGGATCACTCTGCCAATTACATCGCGCACAGCATCATAGCTATTTGCATAGGTATCCCAGTCGACAACCGAGCGGCTGCCCAACGTGGCTTTAGCCAGGCGGCAAACTATCTGGTTCTCGTTCAGCAGATCTTTAGAAACAGGTTTAAGCATACCTTTTGACATCTGGACCACCCCCATAGAGTTTTCGCAGCTAATGAACTGGGCCTCGCCCCCAACCATGTCCTTATCGCTGCGGGACAGGGTTGGCAATATGAGCGCTTCATCGCCATGTACCAAATGGCTGCGGTTAAGCTTGGTTGATACGTGGACCGACATTTCCAGTTTGCGCATTGCCCCGGCCGTGTAAGTAGTATCCGGCGTAGCCGAAAGAAAGTTACCGCCCATGGCAAAAAACACTTTAAGCTTACCCCCATGCATGGCTTGTATAGTTTCAACCACATCATAACCATGCCTGCGCGGGGGCTCAAAGCCAAAAACCTCTTTAAGCTTATCCAGTTGCCAGGGCTGCGGTTTATCAAATATCATCATGGTGCGGTTGCCTTGTACATTGCTATGCCCGCGTACCGGGCATAAACCAGCACCGGGCTTACCTATAGCGCCTTTTAGGATAGCAAGATTGACTATCTCCTTTACGGTATCAACCCCGTTTTTATGCTGCGTAACGCCCATAGCCCAGCAAATAATGATGCGGCTTTTGTTCTTCAGCATATTGGCAGCCTGCTGAATCTGATCCAGGGGTACACCTGCTTCATTGGCTAAATGGTTTATATCAAATTGATCAATATGATCCAGGAACGCTTCATAACCTTTGGTACTGTTCTTTATAAATTCATGATCAAACACCTTACCGGGGCTTTCCAGCTCGGCCCTATACAGCAGCTTTTCTATGGCTTTCAGCAGGGCCATATCCCCATTGATCTTTACCTGCAGGTACAGATCGGCCAGTTGGGTGGTTATTCCCAGGAAACCTTTTACTGTTTGCGGGTTTTTAAACCCCATCAGCCCGGCCTCGTGCAAGGGGTTTACCGCAATTATTTCAGTTCCGTTCTTTTTTGCCTTTTCCAACGCGGTAAGCATCCTTGGGTGGTTAGTACCTGGGTTTTGCCCTATAATGATGATTACATCGGTATCATAAAAATCATTAAGAGTAACGGTGCCCTTGCCTATACCTATCGACTCGGCCAAACCAACACCGGTAGATTCATGGCACATGTTTGAACAATCGGGCAGGTTATTGGTGCCATACTCCCTTACAAATAACTGATAGGTAAAAGAGGCCTCGTTACTGGTACGGCCAGAGGTATAAAACGCGGCTTCATTTGGTGAGGCAAGGCTATTGAGCTTACCGGCTATCTTTTTAAAAGCGTCGTCCCAGCTAATGGGTTGATAATGTGTGGCCCCTTTTGGCAGGTACATGGGTTGTGCTATCCGCCCTTTTTTACCTATCTCGTAGTCATTCAGTTTAGCCAGGTCGGCAACAGCGTTTTGCGCGAAGAATTCGGCAGTAAGTTTTTTGGTTGTAGCTTCCTCTGCAAGGGCTTTTGCCCCGTTCTCGCAATACTCGGCAATAGGCGACCGGTCGTCGTCCGGATCGGGCCAGGCACAGCCAGAGCAGTCAAAGCCGTCCTTCTTGTTCATTTTAAACAGGCCTTCCATACCGCGCACAAAGCCGGATTCCTGCAAAATATCAACCATAGCAACAGTTACCGCGGGAATGCCGGCTGCCCATACTTTTGGCTTACTGATTTTCAGATTGAGCAGTTCTTCAGGGTTTTCTGCCGACGGCTGTTCTTTAGCATCCTTACTCATCACTTTTTATCGGCTAAAGGATTGGGGTAGTTGTCGCTCTGATCTTCGGCCACATCATCCAGGCAGGTAAAATCTTTCTCTACCAGTAAGTGCAGGCTGCCATGTTTACCTTCAAAACCAACCTTATCGGTTTGCGCAAGTTCTTTGATCACATCGCTGGGGACAAACAGAATAATGGTATTCTCCCTGAATATCGACGACAGGTGATCATCATCAACCACTTTAATGGCATAATATAACTGCTGGCTGCCAAAGTCGACTTCTTCCTGCAGGTGGCCTTCCTCTGCCAGTTGCACTACATCGCTTTTGGTAAGCCTGTATCTTAATGAATTGCCTTTAATACGTATTTTCATAATTTGGTATCAATACGCGGTGTGCCGCGGTGTAAATATTAAAACGCTCATCGCGCAGGAAACCTATCAGGGTAATATTAAACTCTTCGGCTAATTGTACGGCCAGGCTTGACGGAGCGCCTACAGCCGCAATGATATTAATGCCGGCCATAACCGCCTTTTGTACCAGCTCAAAACTTGCCCTGCCGCTTAAAAGCAGTATAGTTGATTGCAGGGGGAGCCAGCCATAGCCAAGGGCGGCCCCTATTAATTTATCCAGCGCATTGTGCCTGCCTACGTCCTCTCGCAACAATAATAATTCGCCTTGCGTGGTGAATAAAGCCGACGCATGCAAACCGCCGGTATCAGCAAATACCCGCTGATTCCTTTGTAAAATAACGGGCAGCCGGTATAAAATATCCGCAGCAACAGCATCCTGATCTGCCACCAGGCCGGTAAAACTGCTTACCGTACGAATGGCATCTATAGAACCTTTGCCACATACGCCGCAGCTTGATGTGGTATAAAAATTACGCCCGCTATTTTGCAAAAGTGGTACAACACCGGGATTTAAGGTAACCTGGATCACATTTTCCTTGTTTTCGGCACAGGCAATAAAGCAATGAGCGGTTGATGTAATATCATCCGGATTTTTTATAATACCTTCTGTAAATAAAAAACCGCTTGCAAGTTCGGCATCATGCCCCGGCGTACGCATGGTAACCGAAATATTCTGTACCTGCTGTTGCCCTTCTTTTCCATACTCAAGCCTTATCTCCAAGGGTTCTTCAATAGCAAGCGCATCGGTTGCCCGGATGTTGGTTGCAGCTGTAACTTTAACAACAGGTATTTGATATGTGGATTTAACGGCCATATGTAAATATACAATTTAGCATACAAGTTGTTTAGTTAGCCGGCCCGCTAAAGGGTGAGTTTTTGAATATCAATTATTTATAATTCTATGGTATATTATATCTCTTTTTGCCCTAATTTTGAGAGATGAAGATCAATGTGCTGGCATTTGGTGTAACAAAGGAGATATTCGGAAGTTCGCTGGTAAGTTTGGAATTAACAAATGACGCTACCATTTACAATTTAAAGTATGTACTTGAGCAGCAATATCCACGCTTAAAGCAATTGGCATCGTATATGGTTGCCGTAAATAACGAGTATGCTTTACCCGGCGATACCATCCACGAACGCGACGAAATAGCCATTATTCCGCCGGTAAGCGGGGGATAGTTTTTTTTGGGCAAAGGATTTTTGGACAAAAGAGCAAGGACTTATTTTCTGTTCGTTTAAACATATACAAGATTTCTTTATCCTTGTTCTTTCAATCCTTGTTCCTTGTTCTTTCAATCCTTATTCCTTCAATCTTTTATCATAAAAAAATGAGTATCAGAAGAGCCACTTTGGCCGATCAGCCTGCGATATCAAACTTACTGGATCAATTGGGTTATCCGGGTACGGAAGCCTTTTTAGCTGAAAACCTGGAACAGATGCTTAGCCAGCCACAATCGGAAGCTTTGGTTTATGAATTGGATGGGCAGGTTGCAGGCTTTATTGCTTTTGATTTTTTAACACAATTGGTAGTTAAAGGTAGTTTTGCAAGGATAAGTTGTTTTGCCGTAGATGAGAATGCCCGCAGCAAAGGGGTTGGAAAATTATTGGAGGAGCATTTTACAAATTTGGCCACAGAAAAAAAATGCGACCGGATAGAGGTCCATTGCCACTCGCGCCGGGTTGACGCGCATCGTTTTTATGGGCGCCAGGGTTACCATGAGTCGCCAAAGTATTTGATGAAATCGTTAATTGATTAAGGGATCCATGAACAATATACAAGTATTACTTTCTGCGGAAAGCCTGAATGCACAATCCTGTATTGACTGGGTGATGTCGCCGGAATCTGGCGGGATAGATATATTTATTGGTACCGTACGCAATGCCACCAAAGGCAAAGCAGTTTTAAAACTGGATTTTGAAGCTTATGAGCCTATGGCAATAAGCGAAATGGAAAAGATAGCCAACCAGGCCTTTGAAAAATGGCCGGTACAGAAAGTATTGATCCACCACCGTACAGGGGCCTTACAAGTTGGCGAAATACCGGTGATCATAGCTGTATCTGCCGCGCACCGGGATGCTGCATTTGAGGCCTGCCGCTATATAATAGATACCCTAAAACAAACCGTACCCATCTGGAAAAAGGAGGCTTTTGAAGATGGCGAGGTCTGGGTGGCAGCACATCCGTAGGGTGAAATTTTAAATTCTAAATTTTAAACCCTAAACCCTAAATTTTAAACTCTAAACCCTAAATTTTAAATCCCAAACCCTAAATTTTAAACCCTAAAAGATTAATCCATTTTTCATTACGCAGGATTCGTGTAATTCGAAAAAATTCGTGCAATTAGTGTCTATTAAAATTCGTGCGATTCGTGCTTATTAATATTCTTTCAACCCACCTTCCAGCGATAAAACATCAGCCTCGGGAATCCTTTTCAGGATCAGCTTTACCGCTTCGGCGCTTCTTTTACCGGTTGAGCAGTACAACACTTTAGTGTTGGTACTGGTAAAGTACGGCATATCTTCTTCCAGCTCATCTAAAGGAATATGGGTACCGCCGATATCATAGGCATCACGTTCCTGAATTGTACGTACATCAATCAGTTCAATAGTATCATCTTCCTGCATGCGCTTTTTAAGTTCTTCTGCTGATATGGTTAAAAAAGTAACCGTAGCAGCCAAATGCCTGATATGTGTTTTGGTAACCAACCCAATTTTAATAATGCGGCTCTGCATGCTTTGGGCATCAAAAATCAATACTTTACCGGCAAGTAGTTCGCCGGTTTTGGTAATGTATTTAATTACTTCGTTGGCCTGCATACTGCCTATAATGCCCGCCAATGTAGGGATTACACCGCCTTCTGTACAATTAGGAATCTGGGTGGCATCCACCTCGGGGAAAAGATCGCGGTAATTGGGTGACCATTGCCCATCCTTATTAAGTACATTCCAAACGGCTACCTGGCCTTCAAACTGGTAAATAGCACCATAAACCAGGGGCTTCCCACTTAAAACACAGGCATCATTTAATAAATAACGGGTCTCGAAGTTGTCGGTGCCATCAACTACAATATCGTACCGGCTTACAATCTCTAAAACATTGACCGAAGTGATCTTATCTCTATGAGGCACCAGCTTTATACCCGGATTTTGTTTTTGCAAACGCTCGCAGGCAAGCATGGTTTTTTCCTTTCCAATATCGTCTGGCGTATACAAAACCTGGCGATGCAGATTACTTACAGATACCACATCAAAATCGGCGATGCCTATAGTACCAACCCCTGTTGATGTTAGGTACTGCGCTGCGGGGCAACCCAGCCCTCCTGCTCCTACTATCAGTACTTTTGCCTGCTGCAATAGCTGCTGTATGGCTTCGCTGAAACCAGGCAGTGCAATTTGGCAGCTATATCTCAGATCATCGGTATCCATTAGCTTGTGGCTGTTTTTTGGTGTATAACCCGTTTTATTCTTTCCAGTTCATCCGGTGTGTTCACATTGGTTAATGCCTCCGGCTCTGGCGGGTTTAGTAGTGTGATATCGGTATTGATGAGCACCTTACGCGGACAAGAATACCCCTGCGCCAGATAAGATAATAACACAGGATAACTTTTTGGCTCCCAAATAGCAATAAGCGGTTCAGGAAAATCTGTAACAGGACTATGGTAGGCTGTTGCGATGGAAGAACTGTTACGCCAGGCTACCAAATTACGCAGGGTGCCCTCATCCATCAAAGGCAGATCGCAGGCGATAACCAGCCAGGCGCTATCCGGTTGTTCCCTGAATGCCGATAATATCGCCCCAAAGGGACCAAGCCCTGTAAAGGTGTCCTCCAGCGATGGGTATTGCTTATCTATTTCGCCTTGCTGACCGGGCCTGCAGGAAATAAAAACTTCGTTGCAGAAAGGCTTTAGCATATCAGCCATGTGGTAGCGCTGGGCCTTGCCATGCCAGTTTACGTTCCCTTTATCAAACCCCATGCGCAGGCTTTGTCCGCCCGCCAAAACCAATCCGTTTAGTACAGGCCTTACCTGCAGTAAATTGGTTTCAAAAAAAGCTATAATCCTTTCCCTGTCCGCTATTTTATAAACGGGGATTTGTTGCCAGTTGGGGATAGCCTCCTTTATAAAATCAAAAGGCTCGTCGCTGTAATCGGCTAATAAAAACAGCTGCACGTTGGTTAACTGTTCAACCCGTTTTTGTAGCGACGCCTTTTTATTAATATCGATAATAACAACCTGCGCGTTTGCTTGCTGGTGGTTACCGTTCACCAGCACCAGGTCGGCATTGGCAAATTGCTGTTTAAGCTGGTAAGGCATCAGCGGGTTTGGAAAATTAAATTGCTGGTAGTTTACCTGGTCGGTATAATCCACAATAGCGCCACTTGCCAATCTGCCTGGTACCTGTGTAATATCATGATTGTGTGCAGTATCGGCATAAGCACATTTATAGCTTGCGGATAAAGCAGCTATTACATCATCGGCCAGTAATTTTATTACTGTACATGGCCCGCCAACAATTGCCCACTCGTTTCTTCCAAAATTCCCGGTGGAAGGCCTTGCCAGTTTGGCGTGTTTTTTATGCTTGCCTTCGGGATTATGCTCTTTTAAAATCACGTTTACCTCCTGTTTTTGCTATCAGTTTGGTTTCTTTTATCACAATATCATGGCTCATGGCCTTGCACATATCATAAACGGTAAGCGCCGCTACAGAGGCCCCCACAAGTGCTTCCATCTCGATACCCGTTTTGGCAGTAATGCTCGCGGTACATTCAATCACAATTTCCTGTTGCTCATTTACCTCAACAGTAACCTGGCAATTATCCATACCCAAAGGGTGACAAAGCGGAATCAGCTCGCCGGTTTTTTTGGCGGCCATGATGCCAGCAATTATCGCTGTTTGAAAAACAGGCCCTTTTTTGCTGATCAGGTCGCCATCTGCCAGGTGTTGTAACACCTCATCGGGCAAAACAACAATACTGCGTGCTGTTGCGGTACGATGAGTTACCTGCTTTGCAGATACATCAACCATTGATGGGTTGCCTTGTTTATCTATATGGGTTAACATTGAACACGATTTAATGATTTGACAGGATTTACAGGATTTTAGCGTGATTGCAGGATTTTAAAGATTTACGGAATTTTCTAAATAGGCTTAAGAAAAAAATCGTGTTAATCTATCAAATCCTTTAAATCGTGTTAAAATCTCCATATCCTAAACACCTCTCCTCTTTTAAAATCATCCCTTTCCATAGGTAATTCTAAAAAAGCTTCTGTATCTGCTAAGTTAGCAAAATCGCCTGAACCATTTCCTTCTACGGGCGATGCTATTAATTGTCCCTGTAAATTACTATTCAATTTCACCTGCAAATAATATTGCAAGGGGGGCAGAAACTTAAAATCCTTATCTAAAACAGCATAAACGGGCGATTGTTCTGCCAAACCCAAGGTTGCATTTAACCAGGTTAAAAAATACCGGTGCAGGCACATGAATGTGGCTACCGGGTTACCGGGAAAGGCAAAAACCAAGGCTTTATCCTGGTACCTGCCAAACCAAAATGGCTTACCGGGGCGCTGTGCTACTTTATGGAAAATTTTCTCTGCCCGCAAATCTTCCAATGCCTGGGGGATATAATCAAATTTGCCCATAGAAATACCGCCGCTTAGCAGCAGCACATCGTATTTTAACAGGCATTGCTGAATTTGTGCCTTCGTAATTTCAGGATCATCCGGAATATGTACGATATCCGGCTGCAGGCCATGCTGCTGCAAAACCGCTTTAACCGTGTAGCTGTTTGATTTACGAATCTGGTATGGCGAAGGCGTTTCATGCACATCTACCAGTTCATCGCCCGACGTGATAATGACTACTTTGGGCATTTTTTTTACCAGCAAATGAGTTTTACCAACTGATGCAGCCAGGCTAATGATAGCCGGTGTAACCAACTGGCCCGATGGTGCCAATATCTCGTGCTGTTTTTTATCGGCGCCTTGTACATGGACATTTTGCCCTTGCTTAATCCCCTCCACTTTAATACTGGCTAACCCTGCCCTCATCTCCAGATCCTCGTAACGGATAACCGTATTGACCGACGACGGCAAAACCGCCCCGGTCATGATCTCAATACACTCGTTTTGGTCGGTAATTTCAACAGGTCCATCGCCCGCTGCCTGGGTTGCCTTTATATGAAATGTGCAGATGCCATTTTCAACAGCCTGGTAATTAATGGCAATGCCATCCATAGTTACCCGGTTAAAGGGCGGCAGATCGCGGTCGGCCTTTATCGGTTCGGCTAAAACTTTACCCAGAGCCAGTTCAAAGGGTACAGTTTCATCACCATAATCTTTTATTTGGGCAAGTATTAGTTTTTCAGCTTGTTCAACAGTTGTCATAGTTTTAGCTAAAAGCTAAAGGCAGAAAGCCTAAAGCGTTTTCCCTGATCTTAGAAGTGTACAAATATAAGAGCCCTCATTGCATCGGCTTTCTGCTTTTAGCTTTCAGCCTTAAGCTCATCACCCCCCAATAGAGGCCATTGATTCATGAAGCCCAGGATGTATCACGCGCGACTTTTCGGCTTCCCAGCCATCTGCAGCGCGGTTGCCAAAAGCATCCAGTAAAACCGACCGCAATTCATCATCGCTGGCACCGTTGCGTATCAAATCCTTAATATTAAGGCCGCCATCATCATATAAACAGGTTTTTAATTCGCCCTGCGGGGTGATCCTGATCCGGTTACAGGTACCACAAAACGTGCGCGAATAGGCTGCTATGATACCAATTGTACCTTTATGCCCCGGTATTTGATAATTATATGATGTGGAGTAAGCCGGATCGGTTAGTTTTTGGATCTGCGGAAATTTATTTTTAATCTCATCCAGTATGCGCACATAATCCCACTGCAAACCGGTATAAATGTGCCCATCGCCATTAAAAGGCATTTCTTCTATAAACCTTACACTTACGGGCAAATCTTTGGTCATTTCAACCAATGGAATAATATCCTGCGTGTTTTTGCCGTCCATTACCACGGCGTTTATTTTCACCTCGATATCATGCTGCAGCAAAGCCTCTAAAGCGGCCATAACATTGGCAAATTCATCCCGGCGGGTAATGGTAAAAAAACGATTGGCGTCCAGTGTATCTAAACTAAGATTTACAGATCGCACACCTATCTTTTTAAGTTCGGGCACAAAAGGCGCGGTTAAAACCCCATTTGTTGTGATACTCAGGTCCTGTAATCCATCCAATTGCGAAATAGAGGTAAGCAGGGTCATAATATCCTTGCGTACAAATGGCTCGCCGCCGGTAATACGGATTTTTTGGATGCCCATTTTTACCAGCAGGGAACAGGTGTGCAGCATTTCCTCGTAGCTCATCAGTTCCTTACGGGATAGCCAGTTGAGGCCATGCTCGGGCATACAATAAAAACAGCGCAGATTGCACCTGTCGGTCACCGCAAGGCGAAGGTAATTGATGTTTCGGCCGTGATTATCTATTAACAAGTTATAAAATTTACAGTGTATACAATTTAATCAACAACTCTGTGGTTTTTAAGTTTAATGATGTTAATGTAAAAATAAAAATTACAAATTTGATCATTGTGGTTTAAATGTACTTTTTTATAGCTTAGCCTTGATAAGATTAATTTGTAAAGCAGGGAATCCTGCTTGAGCCCAGGGAAATCGCTTTTAAAATATTTAAAGGGTCAAACGCCAGAAAAATCTATTAAATGAAACTGTTTGGCACAGAATATTGGCAAATAGCGATGGGTTTGAAACCCATCGCTATGGTGAAAGTTTTAATTTAATTTTAAAAGCGATTGCTGGCTTGCGCCACGATATTCGCAAAATTTACCAATATCATCCCGTGAAAGAATTAAAAGACATAGTAAACGCCTTTGATAAGGCTGATAAAAGCGGATTACAAACGGCTTTAGCCACCGTTGTGCATGTAGAAGGCTCATCATACCGCCGTGCCGGCGCCCGCATGCTGATTACCGAAGACGGGCAGCTTACAGGCGCCATAAGTGGTGGCTGCCTTGAAGGTGATGCCCTGCGGAAAGCCCGGCTGGTAATGGCACAAAACAAGCCCATGCTGGTTACTTATGATACCACCGATGATGACGATGCCAAACTGGGCGTTGGTTTGGGTTGCAACGGCATTATCCATATACTGATTGAACCCATTTTTGCCGGTAAACTGAATAATCCCATCCAATTTTTTAAGCAATTTTTAAGCAAACGCGAACCGGTTGTGCTTGTTACCCTTTTTACCATGAACAACAAACAGGCCACCCAACCCGGTACATGCCTGTTACTTGATAAAAACGAAGTGATAACAGGAGATTTTCCCGACGACGAGATCAAAGACGCGTTATTGGCCGATGCCAAAAATGTTTTGGTAAATGGCAACTCGGTAACCAAAACTTATTTATACGGCGATAAATTCACCTGCTTTATTGAGTTGTTGCAGCCTGCGGTTTCGCTGATAATATTTGGCGCGGGTAATGATGCCATACCATTGATGCAAATAGCTGCGACACTCGGCTGGCAGATCTATATTGTTGATGGCCGGTTGAACTATGCCATTGCCGAAAGGTTCCCGCTTGCCAAAAAAATCATTGTTTCAAAACCGGAAAACGTGTTGCCGCAAATAATTATTGACGAACGTACATTAATTGTCCTCATGACACACAACTATAATTACGATCAATGCGTATTAAAGCAACTGCTGCCGCTCAGTCTCTCTTACATCGGGGTACTGGGACCAAAAAAACGTTTGCAAAGAATGTTGGATGAATTTGCCCAGGAGGGCATAAAAATTACTCCAAAGCACTTAGAAAGCGTATTTGGACCGGCGGGTTTGGATATAGGATCAGAAAATGCCGATGAAATTGCGCTCTCCATCATTGCCGAAATGCAGGCAGTGTTAAAAAAAAGAGCAGGTACATCATTACGTTATAAAACCAATATCCATAACCGAGAACCGGAGCAGATTATACAGCAGCCTATGCACTAACAGTAATTAACAAACGCATGACCGGGATAATCATACTTGCCGCGGGCTCATCAAGCCGCTTTGGATCGCCAAAACAAAACCTTGTTTACCAGGGGAAAACATTACTGCAAAGAGCTATACAAACGGCATTAACTTCTGCCAGCTGCGAAAATGTGCTGGTAGTGTTGGGAGCCAATGAAGATGAGATCAGACCAAACATATCCGACCAACAGGTGAACATTGCCTATAACCCGCAATGGGAAGAAGGTATGGCTTCATCTATCAGGTTAGGGGTAGCAGAGCTGCAAAAGCTTGAACCCTTAACAACGTCCGCCATATTGATGCTATGCGATCAACCTTTTGTTGACTCCTTGCTTATTTACCAGTTAACAGAACGAAAAGCAGAAAACGATAGCGGTATTGTTGCATGTGAATACAAAAACACATTTGGGGTACCCGCTTTATTTGATAAAAAGCACTTCCGTGAGCTGAAGAGTTTAACAGGGAACGAAGGCGCTAAAAAACTGATTGGCCTATATCCCGACGATGTGGCAACAGTCCCCTTTGCCCTGGGAGCTATTGATATTGATACTATTGAAGATTACGAACGGTTGAATAACCGGGCTTGAGGGAGAAGTTCTGAGTCAGAAGTCTCAAGTCGGAAGTCCTGAGTCAGAATTAACCTACGACTTTAGACTTCTGACTTAAGACTTCCGACTTAAAAACTTACGCCGTTGCAACAAGCTTATTCACGCTCCTGTAAACATATTCGTTATAAATATGCCTGCGGGCAAACCTGCCTGGCGAATCGGCATTGATCAGCTTGATATAAACCGCCTTTGGTACATCAAAATACTCATAGGCGTTACCATCTAAAAAAGTAATTTTTAATACCTGCGATTTGTATTCAAAATCGGCAATGTTTGATGACGAAGTTGTAAGTGTATATTCGTTTAAACTCTGACCGCGGGTTTCGGGGGCAATACTTACCAAAAAATGGTAGGCTTCAATAATGGTTTTGCTTTTCTCTTCGGCCTCAACCCTGCTTTCATCCTGGAATTTATCTGGATGCCAGGTTTTCATCATATTGCGGTAGTTGGTTTTTAATTCCTGCAGTTCGGCAGCCTCGTTTACGCCCAAAAGCTTCCTGTAGTCGACAATTTTTTTCATGCTATTAATTTTATTTATTGTCGTTGAAGCAGAAAGCATTGAAATTAAGCGCTTTGTTTTCAAGAAAATAATGGCGCAAAGTTACACTTTTTAAGCCATTATTTATAGGCCTGGTTACGAAATGATTTAAGAGATGTTTTGTAGTTAACATTTACTTAAAATGCAAAGCCGCAAATGTTGGATTTGCCCCCGGGCAGGCGAACATTTACGTCTCCAACTGTACCGTGAGAACAACATAAACCCAGAGGACTTGTATGCGGGAGACCTTTGACTTTTGACATAATAAGGGCAATGCCTGCGGCCCGGGCTCATCCGTGCTTGTAGTTGATGGCGACCCTTGCTACAGCGGGGGAAAAGAAGTTTTTTTCAAAATTACTATACTTGATTTTCCGTCGCGGTATTAAAAACATTCCCATACTTGGCTAATCGCACATAGGCTATCAATAAAACATTTGCAAGTTTTGTTGTATAGTCATGGGGGCGATAAAATGCGTGGGCTACGTTATTACGAATATTATATCCACAACCAGTAAAACTAAATTGCCAAAATTCGATATCTGTTTTTTCAAAAATATCCTCAAGTTCATTATTCTGTAGGATATCGTTTACGTCCATTGCCACAGTTTGACTCTCACGCACTTTATTAACAGTGAGGTTCGCTAACTGACAGAGATCTCTTAATAATCCTTCGAATTTTATTGCCAGTTGGTCAAATGCCATTTGTTGTTCAGAATTTAAGAGTATCGTTTGTTTATCGATATTAATAGTCAGTAAAATCTCTAAGGCTGGTTTGATCGATTGCATCCAGTTGTAGGACTTAGTTCCTTCACTTATAATTGTTTGTTGAAGCTCTGATTTAAACCAAGTACCTTCAAAGTATGTCATCCCCTCTTTTGCAAAATCTCTTTTTTGTTCTTTCATTTCTATAAATATTTGATTAAATAGAAACGGCAAAGTCGATTCTATTCCTATTTTAAAATATATAAATAAATCTCGTTTGTCTTTTTCTAAGTCATTGATAATATGCGTATTGCCATTGATGTCATATGTAGAAACCGTACAAAAATTCATAAAGGCATGTTCAGGATTTCTCCTATATTCCGTTATATTTGGTAATAACCGCTTGTCAATTGCGAGTCCAATAAATACAGTGTTGGGGAATTCTGCGACAAAATATTTGGCTAACAGTTTAATGGCACCAAAATAATCTTGCACATCCTTATTGCTTAGAGTTGAACTAACGCTACCTAATTTAATATCCTTCTTATGAGCATTAAGTTTCCTTAGTATTTCATTTGATTTTTTTAGGTTTTTTGATACTTTGTAATAATGTGCGGCTTTTAAATAACAATTAGCTCTGACAATTCCAGTTTCATCGGAACCTCTTTTATCAGCTAGTTTAAGTTGGTTTTCTGCCATTAAAACGTATATATTCAGAAAATCTACTTGCTCTTTCTTTGCTATTTTTATACAAGATTCCAAGTAGTCTTCTGCCTCAAATCCACACTTATTAGCATTGAAATGATCAAGGGCTGATTTGGTAAATCCCGATAGATCCTTGTTTCGAAAAAGTCGCGACTCTGCAAAAAGATCAATTAAACTTTTATAATAAAATTGCTCCTGTAATGGTTCGTTGTACCACTGAATCACTTGATCTTTGCACGAATCGATATTTACCTTAACGATCAACGATAAATTAATAATGGCTTCAACCACTTCAATAAAATCGATGATATTTTTAGCTTTTGTTTTTAGTTGTCCTAAATATTGATTAGCTAACTTTAAGTATCCATTGATTGCAGCTATTGCATATAGATTGTTTTTCGTTTTAGAATGAAGGATATGCGAATATCGAGACACTAAAAAAGGATGCTCTTCGTAACTTAGACGGTCTTTTATGTAGTCAATTTCTTCTATCGATAACATTTGAATGTCTGTTCTTTTATATTCCCCAAATTCAATTACGGGCTTTAATATTCCATTGCTTAGCATGAGGTCAAAACATTTTATCTCTATATATAACTTTTGTTTCGTTTCATCAGAAACCGAAGCAATTTGCCCCTGCAAATTGCTAGCAAGGAAATAATTTTGGTCAACATGTTGATATATTAAATCTAAGTAACTCATTGTAATTGAAGTTAAACAATTAATAAACTTATGGCAAAAGGACTAAGTCAAATTGAACGGACCAAGTTCCAGTCAAAAAATATCATCTGGCAGGTGTATTGTCGCAATTTACAACTCGTTTTTTCTTTTTCACAGTGCAAAGAAATAGGCTACCTGCGCAGGGTATTTGCGCAGGTAAAAAATAATTTGATGACTTTGAAATTTCGTCGCCCCTTCGCTGCCGCAAGCGTCCCTGGCTTGTGGCCCGCATGCTAAGTATACGCCCAGTTTAAACCCTACACAGTTCGCGATTACCTCATTCCTCAATGATATGTTCATCCCTGCCACTGCCTTAAATTAACTACAGAATCCCACCACAGACCTACAGAAGAATGTTTTGTTCCTCTGGAGCAAAAACGCGCGGGTTGGTTGGGTTCTACAAAGCTTTTACCCCTCTGGGGTACTCAAATTTGAACATGTTTCAGGGGAATATAATTTCCGCAAAGCTTTACTCATCCCGGATATCTAAATTCAAAATGTTCCGGAGGAACACAAGCTTTGTAGAAAAACCACCTAACGGCTTTATGCTCCAGAGGAGTATCACCCTGCCTGCTATCGCCAGTATCTTTGTAAGAAGAAAATAAACGGGTGTATTTGATATACAGCAACACAAGAAAATATTATGCCAGCTACAATAAAAAAAGCAACAACAGAAAAAGGATATAGCGGTGGCGTTGTTAGCGACCATATTAAAAGCTATGCCAATGAGCCTTATTTTGTTAAAAAAACAGAAGAGGCAAAAGAAACTCTTAAAAGGGTGGGCTTGCCCGGGCAGAAAAAAAAATAACCTTCCGCTGCTACTCTCACCTCGTGGTCTGCATGCTAAGTATACGCCCAGTTTAAACCTGTACTGTTCGCGATTGCTTCGCCCCCATCATCACATATCTACCCCATTTACAAACACTTCCCTCAATACACCACAACCACATACCCCGACTTTACCGGGCTGCCATCTTTCAAATCAATAATGTAATAGTAGGTACCGGCGGGTAACAGCTTATTTTTATAGGTACCGTTCCAGGGTTGCTGGTAGCCGATGGAGGAAAAAAGTCGCTGGCCGTAGCGGTTAAATACATTTACGGTACAGGTAGTAAACTGATCGAGGTACTGGATGTTCCATACATCATTAACGCCATCGTGATTAGGGGTAATGGCATTGGGGATCACGATATTGGCAGGCAATACCTTTACTGTTAGGCTATCGATGGCGGTACAGGTATTTTGGGACTGCACCAGTAGCGTATATTTTGTTGTTGCCGTTGGGGTGGCCGTGGGCCTAAGTATGCCGGGGTTATCAAGGCCGGTGGCTGGGCTCCATTGCATGCTCAGGATATCGCCGCTCACTGTGGCGTTTAGTTGGGTTTGGTCACCCTGGTGTATAGTTACATCGTGGCCTGCATCAACCGTGGCTTGCGGCAAAAGGGTTACTGTTAGGGCGTTGCTGGTTGTTGTTGGAATTGTAACGCAGTGGAGATTGGGAGTCATCCGGCAGGTTACCACATCGCCATTAACCAGCGAACCGGTAGTAAAGGTGAGGCTGTTGATGCCGGCACTGTTGCCATTTACCAGCCACTGGTAAGTGGGCTCTTTGCCGGTGTTGATGGCCGAGGCAGTAAAGGTAATGGACGTGCCGGGGCATACATTGTTTACCGATTGACTGATGCTTACCGAGGGCACCAGCGGAATGGTCATGCTTACATTGATACTACTGCTGCTACAGCTTGCCACTCCATTGGTAGCCATTACGGTATAGGTAGTTGGCTGCGATGGATAAACGGTTATTTCGGGCGTGGTTTCGCCGGTTGACCATTTTAAACCCAATGGCGTTTTTTCGACTGTAGCTCCGAGGATAAAAATGCGCTGACCGTTGCCGCCGTGGTCGTTAATAACAATGCTATCGATACGGGTTGGGCTTGGCATCTGGATGCGTACATTATCCAGCCGGTTTTGCCTGTTGGGAGATAGCCAGGCATTTATAGTGCTTACATTATTGATTTGATTGGTAAACTGGGCGGCATTATAGTCGCGGATGTCCTGGTCACCTATCAGGTCTTTTTTGTACACTTCGCCGCCGTTTGCCCAAAAGCTTACGCTCACATAGGATGTTGGTCCGGGTACACCATAATAGGTATTGGCCAGCAGGTTGATGGCCACAACGCCATCTTCATTTACGGGGATGAACAGTTTGCGCGGATCGGGACCGGTGGCATTGATGGCATTCCAGCCGGTATAGGTATTGCTCCAGGGGTACAGGATAAACGGTATGCCGTTAAAAGTGACGTTGCCCGTTGGGCAATTTACAAACTGCAGGCCAAAGGTGTTGGTGGAGATGTTAAAGTTAAACTGATTTGAAAAATCGACCGTTTTATATTTGGCATAAGCGGCGCCGGTAACATCGGCCTGCAGCAGCAGGCCGATGTTGGGGCAAATGGCGGTATCATGCTGCACAATGATTGGCGGCGAAAGGATAGTGACGGTAAGCATGTTGCTGTTAACAGTTTCGCCGCCGCCCGAAGCCGTTATACGGCACATCACCATATCGCCATCGGCAAGCGAAGTACTTGTAAAAGTATTTTGGTTAATACCGACACCAAAGCCATTCACCAGCCATTGATAAACAGGCAACGCACCACCATTAACAGCTACCGCGGTAAACTTAATTGGCTCCCCTTTACATGCGCTTGTTGGCGATGAACTGATGGTTACCAGCGGCGTACTGGCGTTTTTTGCAAAACACAGGTTAGCAAACAGCAATAAGCCCACAATAAAATAATATTTTGCGCTAAACAGTTGCCTGGCGGGTTTTGATAATAATAAATGGTTCATGAACGGCTGCCCGAAAGTTACAATAAAATTTGAGATGTGAGATTTGAGATATGAGATGGGAAGATATTTTTGCGGGCATAAACTTTTGGGGTTGGGTTGGCGGTGGCCCTGTTACTCACCGGGTACTTTGTTCGGTGGCATTACACGCCGGATCCTCACCCCGCCTATACCAAAAAGCCGGCATAAAAACACACCAAAAGTTCGGTTCGCCCCATAAAAATCATCAAAAATAAACAGGTACCCGGGAGGGTGCCCGGAGGGCGCTGGAAGGGTGCCTTGAAGGTGTGCAAAAGATACTCAAAAGTGCATGAACGGTACGCGAAAGGTCGAGTAAACAGTTAATAAATATCTAATTATCAATAGAATACATTTTCATCAACTTGTCAAATAACAATAATAAAAGAATAAACCTCCGCCCCCCTTCCGGGAGAAAGGAATCGTACATGGCTCCGTCTTTTTTTCGCAGGTAAAACAAAAAGGTCCCGCCAAATGGCAAAACCTTTTTAAATATCAATGAAGCAACAGATTTATTTAACTACCGAAAACTTGAATAATGATTGTGTTTTGTATACATCACCCGGCTTCAACTCGGTTGAAGGGAATTGCGGCTGGTTTGGCGAATCGGGATAATGCTGTGTTTCTAATGCAAATGAGGTACGGAACTCATCTTTTATACCACGTTTCATCAGGTTTTTTGCCTGCATAAAATTACCGCTATAAAACTGAATGCCAGGCTCTTCGGTATAAACTTTCATTTTAATACCGCTTTTATCGCCTATAATGGTAGCTATCGGCGTGGTAATATCATGTTTGTTTAATACATAGTTATGATCATAACCTTTGCCGTTTTTTAGCTGTTCGTTATTATCATCTATCCTTTTGCCAATGGTTTCGGGCTTGGTAAAATCAAAGGGGGTGCCTTTTACCGGTTCTATTTTACCGGTAGGGATCAAACCTGCATCAACCGGGATATAGCTATCGGCATCAACCTGCAGCAAATGATTTAATATTGTACCGCTGCCTTCGCCGTTCAGGTTAAAAAACGCGTGGTTAGTTAAGTTAACAACGGTATTTTTATCGGTATGAGCTTCGTAAACGCATTTAAATTCGTTATCATCTGTTAAGCTATAAATAACTTTTATGGTTAGGTTACCAGGGTAACCCTCTTCCATATCTTTCGACAGATAACTTAATTCCAGGGTAGCTGAATCAATCAGTTTGGCATCCCATACCACTTCCTGGTAACCCTGCTTACCACCATGCAACGTATTAGGCGGGTTATTTATTGATGAATGGTATTCTATGCCATCTAATTTAAATTTCCCTTTGGCAATACGGTTGCCATAGCGGCCAATAGTAGCCCCGTAATAACGTTCGGTTGAATTTACAAAACCATCTACACTGTCAAACCCTAAAACAACATCGGTGAGTTTGCCGGTTTTATCGGGAACTAATAAACTAACAATACGCCCACCGTAATTGGTGAATGTGGCAGTTATTCCATTCTTGTTTTTAAGGGTATATAAATTAGTTTGTTTCCCATCGATTGTTTTTTCAAATGCATCGGCAGGAATTTTGGTACTATCCGTCATATCGGTTGTTTTTTTGATTGATGGTTGATTACAGGCTGCCAAAGATATGCAGGCAGGCAATATTATCAATGATAGATTTTTAAATAAATAATTCAAAGGCAGCTTTTTTTACAATTAGTTTAAAATCAAGCAGTTCTTGCTTATTCCTTAACTTTATAAAGCACTTCGCTTAAATCTCTTAACCTTTCGGCTGCGTACTCAGCTGTAATATCGCGCTGCGGGTTGGCCAGCATCTCGTAACCAACCATAAATTTTTTAACCGTTGCCGATCGAAGCAAAGGCGGATAAAAATGCATGTGCCAATGCCAGTAAGGGTGTTCGCCCATATTTACAGGTGCCTGATGTATGCCTGCAGAGTATGGAAACGAGGTTTCAAAAAGGTTATCGTACCGCACTGTTAACCTTTTTATAGCATCAGCAAGGGCGTTTTTTTCATCATCGGTAAAATAAACTATGCTGGTAACGTGCCTTTTGCTTACTATCATGGTTTCATAAGGCCAAACCGCCCAAAAGGGTACTAATACAACAAAATGCTCATTTTCAAAAACAATACGTTCCCGGCGTTTAAGTTCCAGGGCTATATAATCGCCAAGCAGGCTTCGGCCCTTTTCTTCAAAATGAGCTTTCTGCTGCTGGGTTTCTTTAGCTACCTCAACAGGGATGCTGTTTTGCGCCCAGATTTGGCCATGAGGATGCGGATTGCTGCAGCCCATGATATCGCCCTTGTTTTCAAATATCTGGATATGTTTTATCCATGGGTATGATGAAAGGTTCTCGAATTCAGATTGCCAGACATCAACTACTTTTCTGATCTCGCCGGTTTCCATTTGTGGCAAAGTAAGGTCATGCCTTGGCGAAAAGCTGATAACCCTGCAAATGCCCCTCTGGCTGTTGGCTACCAATAATTCATCATCATCCAGGCCGCCATCGGGGGTGTTTAGCAACAATGATGAGTAGTCGTTTGTAAAAACAAAGCTTGCTTTGTAATCAGGATTCTCGCTCCCATCGGCCCTTTTATTGGTGGGGCAAAGGTAGCATTGAGGGTCGTATAGCGGCCTTTCATCGGCTTGTGTGGCCTCCACCTTACCCTGCCATGGGCGTTTTGTACGGTGCGGAGATACCAGGATCCAATCGCCTGTTAAAATATTTAAACGACTGTGCGGATGCTCTTTAAGATCAAAATTATTAGTCTCCATTATGTTATTTATACAGATTTTATTGGCTTATGGCAATTGGTTATTGCTTTTGATTTTTCAAAAGTAGAAAAATAAATGTAAATGTTACATTTAAAATAAAAAAGTTTAGCTTCCTCTAAACCTCCCGCTGAAAGGGAAACTTAAAAAATCAATAATAAGAGAATAAATTCATCAAAAAAAAGCGGCGAACTGTGAAGTCCGCCGCTCTAAATCAGGTTTTAGTGAATGTTTATTTAGCCACAACAGCTTTTTTCTTTACTGCGGTAGCCGCTTTTTTTGTTTTAGTTGCAGCTGATTTTTTTGCTTTTTCAACTTCGGCTTTTACATTGGTATTAATGGCTTTTGCCTGGGTTTTGGCTTTGGCTTTTACATTGGCCGCGGCTTTTTTTGCCGTTGCAGTTTCGTTCCGGGCTTTAGTAGTAATTGCCTTAGCTTTTTCGTTAGCTTTGGCTTTTATATCAGCAGCAGCTTTTGCTTTATCGGCAGTTGCCGCAGTCTTTTTGGTAACCGATGTTTTTGCAACCGTGGCCTTTTTAATAGCGACCTTTTTGGTGGTTACTTTATCTTTCAGTGTTTCAAATTTATCTTCGGCGGCTTCTTTTAGGTCTTCGGCAGTGTCCTTAGTGCTATCCCAAAGTCCTTCAATAGTCTCTTTAACCTTTTCAAAAAATCCTTTTTCTTCAGGTTTAGTTGCGTTAGTACTCATGCTGTTTACAGGTAATTGGTAAATATTAATTTATTATTTAATTATAACCGTTATAATTAAATTTTGTTTTTACTGCAAGTTTACAAATGGTGCTTTAACACGCCTATACTGTAATAACAACTGTTTAAATTATAAACCGTAAATTTGCCGGCTATATTTAAGATATGAAGTTTCCGAAATTTGCCGACCTGATACTATTTGAGAATGATGATGTGATTGTAGTTAACAAGCCACCTTTTTTAAGTTCGCTTGATGAACGCGAAGGCGGCGAGGTAAATTTACTCAGGCTTGCAAAGGCTTATTGGGACGATGCCCAGATTTGCCATCGTTTGGATAAGGAAACCTCCGGCGCGCTCATCATCGCCAAAAACCCGGAAGCTTACCGCATGGTTAGCATGCAGTTTGAAAAACGCCAGGTAAAAAAAGTATACCATGCTGTTATTGATGGCACCCATACATTTGAAAATCTGCTGATAGATTTGCCCATATTAAATGTTGGTAAGGGTAATGTAACCATTAGCAGGCAGGATGGGAAACGTGCCGAAACCTGGTTCCAGTCATTGAAATATTTTAAGCACTATACCCTGGTGGAATGCCGGCCGGTAACCGGCCGTATGCACCAAATAAGAATACACCTGGCAACCCAAAGGGCATCTATAGCCGGCGATGAAATGTATAAGGGCGAACCTGTTTTTTTATCAAAAATAAAAAGGAAATACCATTTAGGGAAAGATCAGGAAGAACTGCCTATCATGAAGCGCTTTGCACTGCACGCTTATGAAGTAACATTCAAAATTAGCCCCGAGACAGAGGTCACTATACATGCCCCCTATCCCAAGGATTTTGAAACGCTGCTGAAACTATTAGAAAAATTTGATAGTTAGTTTCACTACTTTATCAGCAAGCGTAACAGCTACTACTGAGTGGTTGTATCTTTCGCGGTAATTAGCCTTTGTGTGGTTGTATCTTTTTTACTACTAACAGCCAATTCTTTTTTGCTTGTGCTTTTAGACGATACCGGGGCTGCATTGTCTTTTTTACAGGAAAAATAACCTGTGGCAATAATTGCCATACATAAAAACGTAATTTTTTTCATAATTTTAAAACGGATAGTACTTAGTACAATAGTAATTAAAATAAATACCCCAATCAAATAATGCTTACAAAACAGATAAACATATGAATAATCTTAACTCACCAATCGGTAATATTTCATTATAATTAACCTAATAAGTTTGTTTAACCTGATTTTGAGCAGCATACATAGTAATGAATCCTAATTAATACATGCTTCCTCACAAACAAATCGATATACTTTGACCCCGTAAACAGGATTAAATATTGCTGTAAATGCTTGACAACACAAGTTTGACTTTATTTTTAGCAAGCATATTTTTATTCTAAATTACCTGCACTTTGAAAACACTTCGCTTTATTATATTAATTTTATTAATTTGCTCATTAACAACCAGTTATGCAGAAACCAGCGCAAAAAAAGATAGCCTGGTTGATTATATTTTACTGAAAGATCAGCAGAAACGTGAAAACAAAGTAATCAGGTATATCAAGTTATTTTTTCAAAACGCTCCTTTAAACCAGCTTGTTGCAAAAAAAAAGGCAATAACCGATACCTTTGTGAGGTATAATTTGGAGCAGAAGGAGTCTATTTTATACTTCATGGAAAGTATATACCAAAGACGGCTTGAAAAACTCCAGGAATCACAAAATGCCCTGGTAAAAGCTATTGATGAGGCACACAAAAGCAGCGATCATCTACTTCTTTTTGATTATTTTACCCATCTTGCATTTGTACAAACCGACGAAGGGAACTCTATTGGAGCGGTATCCAGTTATGGATTAGCCAAAAACGAAGTTAAAAATCTAAATGACCCATATTTGGAGGCAGTGCTGAATGTCAATATATCTGATATATATTATAAAAGCGGGTTATATAGCCAGTCACTGTCCTATCTTAACCAGGCTCAGCATATAATTGATGAAAATAAAATCAATCGCCTCAATCTTTTAAGTCTCATTACTTATAATAAGGCCGAAAATTATTTCAGGACCAGAAATTACGATTCTTTAAAGGTCAGCCATCAAAAATTATTTGGTCCCAAAAATCAAAATTACAAATTACATACCTACCAAAAACGTACCGGATATTACCTCACTTTATTAAAACACGACTACAAAGGTGCTATAAAACAAATTAATGAATTATTAAAAGATAGCCTTTATGTAAAAAACGATCTGGAAGAGCAAATGCTCGCGGATGCTTATTTTAGTAACGGACAAACAGATTCGGCCAAGTATATTGTTGAAAAACAGCTTGACCAGCCATCTCAAAAAAACCACCCTGAAATAAGATACCATCTATATGAAGTACTGGGAAAAATAGCCCAACGTAAAAATGATGAAAAACTTGCCGCCAACAATTATAAACTGGCATTGGGCGAATTAAAACAAAACATCGATAATCTTTCGCAGGTAGGCGATAAATCATCACAAATAAAAATTAACGAAGTACAGGGCCTTTATTATGTAAACTTACTTAAATATGAACGCGAGCGCCTATGGATGATTTTCGCTATTGCGCTGGCAATTTTAGCTGTTATAATTGTTGCTATTTTTTACCGTAGCAGCAGGCAAAAAAGGCATTATGAGCAATTATTATTTGCTGCAAAAAAACGAGAGCTGGCTTCCATTAATTCTCACGAAGTACGAAACCATCTATCAAATATACTGGGCCTGCTGGATTTGATGAAGGATAGCGAAACGAAAGAAGAATTGCTTAAAACACGCCAGTATTTATTATACTCAGCCGAAGAGTTGGATAAAAATCTAAGAAACGTATCAGAAAAATTAAGCGAAAAGGATTAATAACAAGAAAAGAACATTTCTATTTACATAAATTTTGTTTTCAGTATTAAATCGATGACAATTTGCACTTTTTTCAAATAATAATGATTTAAGGCATGTAAAAATTAAAAATTGCAAAAAACACGATTTCTTAAGTTAATTATTATGTAATTACAGTTAATTAGCGGTGTTTACTGAAAAAAATTATAAAAAAAACATTAAATCATAGTGATTTTTGTAAAAAAGATTTAAATTCGCCTTATTAATTGGCGAGATTAATACAAAAACTATCAATAGAACCCCAACTTTACAAATTAATTAAAAATGGCAACTAAACTCGAGTACATTTGGCTTGATGGGTACAAACCAACACAAAGCCTGCGTAGCAAAACAAAGATCGTAAAAGATTTCAGCGGTAAAGTAGAAGATCTGGATAACTGGAGCTTTGACGGCTCATCAACCGAACAAGCACCAGGTGGTTCATCAGATTGTATCTTAAAACCAGTTTTTGTAGTGCCAGATCCACAAAGAAAAAGTGCTTACCTGGTAATGTGCGAAGTTTTAGATTCAACAGGTAAACCTCATGAGTCAAACGGTCGTGCCCTTATACAGGATGATGATAATGATTTCTGGTTCGGTTTTGAGCAGGAATACTTTTTATGGGATCCTAAAACTAATAAACCTCTTGGTTTCCCGGCTGGTGGTTACCCAGGTCCACAAGGCCCATACTATTGCTCTGTAGGCGCAAACAATGCTTACGGCCGCGAAATTGTTGAAGAACACTTAGACGTGTGTTTAGAAGCCGGCTTAAATGTTGAAGGTATTAATGGCGAAGTAGCAGCAGGTCAGTGGGAATTCCAGATTTTTGCTAAAGGCGCTAAAGAAGCTGGTGACCAGATTTGGGTTGCACGTTATTTATTAGAAAGAATTGGCGAAAGCTATGGTGTTGCAATTAACTGGCATTGCAAACCGCTTGGTCAATTAGACTGGAACGGTTCTGGTATGCACGCTAACTTCTCAAATACAACTTTACGTACTGCAAACAGCAAAGCTACTTTCGAAGCTATCTGCGAGTCATTCCGCCCTGCAGTTACTGAGTGTATTGCTGTATACGGTGCCGATAACGATCAGCGCTTAACCGGTAAACACGAAACTGCTTCAATTACCGATTTCAGCTATGGTGTATCTGACCGTGGTGCTTCTATCCGTATCCCACTTTACGCTGTTGAGCATAACTGGAGTGGTTACCTTGAAGATCGTCGTCCTAACTCGGCTGCTGATCCATATAAAGTAGCAGCGGTGATTATTAAAACTGTAAAAACAGCGAAAGTTTAATCCCCCACATATACTTCTAATTTTAATTTTCCCCTGGTTGTAAAACACCCAGGGGATTTTTTTATGCCTTATATATCAGTTCTGTTCGTAAGGTGCTGCAAATAATCGCCATTAACTATTTGTGCAAGTTTGTTAACCGGCCAATTATACAGATAAATCCAGCAGGTTACAACTCTATGATCTGCTTCCACTTCAACCAACTCCCTTACATACTCATGAGGTTGCGGTTCCGTTGGGCCAATGCCCTCGTAATCATCAATTGTTTTCAATATGCTGCCTGGCTCATCCATTAAGTAAATACTGCCATAAATATATTGCAGTGTATTTGTATCAGCTATAGCGCCCGGATATTCACCAACATCATAAAGCCTGCCTTTAAATTTGCCCTGCCCCACCGGGGTACAATGTTGCTGCAGATAATTGGCAAACTCATTTCCACTCATGAGCAGCGTTCCATAAACAAATAAATACTGGTTGGTTGTTGACATTAAATAAAACTGTTGCAAACAAAGGTAATACCTAAATCGTATGAATATTTGTAAACACTAAAGGCATTTTTTTATGTTTACACCATAATGGCGGCCTTGCTAAATTGAAACCGGCCTTATATTTTATACCATGAACCACGAACAGATTAAAGCGTATATAGAAGAAAATAACATCCAGAAAATAAAATTTTCATTTGCCGATATTGATGGTGTTTTGCGTGGCAAGGTTATTCATCCTAAAAAATTTATTGAAGGCCTGCAAAGCGGCTATGGCTTTTGCGATGTGGTTTTTGGATGGGATAGCAGTGATGCCTGTTATGATAACGTAAAGCTTACCGGCTGGCATACCGGTTATCCCGATAAACTTTGCCGTATTGATTTGAATACCCTTCGCAACATACCATGGCAGGATAATATCCCCTTTTTTTTGGCTGATTATAGCGATCCTAACGGCGATGCACTCCCAGCCTGCCCGCGTAGTTTGTTAAAGAAAATAGTAAAAGAATGCGAAGACCTGGGCTACCACGCCGAATTTGCACAGGAGTTTGAGTGGTTCAACTTCAGGGAAACGCCGCAATCCATCAACGATAAAGGGTTTACCAACATCAATACCCTTACGCCGGGAATGTTTGGCTACTCCATATTGCGTACCTCGCAAAACAGCGATTTTTATTACGACCTGTTTAACCTGCTTACGCAGTTCAATATCCCGATAGAGGGCCTGCATACCGAAACGGGCCCGGGCGTTTACGAAGCAGCCATTGCTCATGATGAGGTTTTGGCTGCCGCCGATAAAGCGGTACTTTTTAAAACCGCCGTTAAAGAAATTGCTTATAAACATGGCATCATGGCATCATTTATGGCCAAATGGACCGAAAACCTTCCCGGCTGCAGCGGCCACATCCACCAAAGCCTCTGGAGTAAGGATAAAGCCGACAACCTGTTTTACAATGCCAATGATCCAAACAAAATGAGCGACCTGCATAAGCATTATCTTGCAGGTCAGCTATACTGCCTACCGCATTTGCTGCCTATGTATGCCCCAACCATTAACAGTTATAAACGTTTGGTTGAAGGCGCCTGGGCCCCTACAACCATTACCTGGGGGGTAGATAACCGTACCACGGCACTGCGCGTTATAAACACAACCCCCGGTTACACCCGTTTAGAAACCCGCATACCGGGTTCAGATACCAACCCTTACCTGGCTATTGCCGCCGCGCTGGCTTCGGGCTTATACGGCATAAAAAATAAACTACCATTAAACATACAGCCTACCGTAGGTAATGGCTATGAGGATAAAAGCAACGGCGTACTGGCCAAAAACCTGTTTGATGCCGCTACAGATATGCAAAACTCGCCTGTTGCCAGGGAGCTTTTTGGAGAGGGTTTTGTTGAGCACTTTACTCAAACACGCCTGTGGGAGCACCGCCAATATGCAAAACATGTTACGGATTGGGAATTGAAAAGGTACTTTGAGATAATCTGATTATTATTGCGCACATTTGCACCCGCAAAATTCTAATTATAAACCAATTTTAAAAATGGATTATTCCATCATTGTTAAAAAAGCATGGGAAGGTTATGATGCTTCAAAAACCATCAGGCTTATTGAGGATATCAGTGCAATGGTATCTACCAACCATGTGTACCGCATTACTTTTGATGATGATGATATCATCATAGCTAAACTATCTTATTTTGGCAAGTTTGAAAACTTTAAAGAAGATCACCGCATCATCCAAACGTTAGCCAATAACCTGCTTTACCCGTTCGAAAACTTACTTGCCCGTTCCCTGCTCAAAAATAACAGGGTATATATTTACCATTACAAACACGGCAAAACAGATGCCTGGGTGGTGTTTTATAATCCCACCCGCATATTAAACCGCTTACCGCGCAGGTTGGACGAAAATCAAATTAAAAAGCTTGGCCAGCAGGTTGGTAAATTTCATAAGGCGTGTTCAAGGGTCAAAAATGTATTACCCAAATCCTCAAAAACGTTACGTACCGATATTTCGGCCCTGATGCATCAGCTCGAAACCAACGAGAAACAGTTTGGCAGCGCCATGCAGGCCGATTTCCTGAAGTATCACTGCGATACCTTTATGAAAAACCGGTCGAAATACAACATGAGCTCGTTCGAGATCATCCCGGTATTTATCGACTGGAACATAGGCAACTTCTCGGTTACTCCCAATCTGGAACTTTATTCGCGCTGGGATTATGACTGGTTCAGGATGAGTTACCGGGTGTTGGATTTTTACTTTTTCAGTCGCGTAGTATCAAACGTAGGAGATCGCACGGTATTTAGCTATGTGATCAATACCATGATGGAAGACAGGTTTATCCTGTTCCTGAAAGAATATCACAAGGTAAACCCGCTTACCGCCGATGAGATCAGGTTTATGAAGGAGGCTTACCGCTTTTTTATCCTGAACTACGTGATAAAGGACGGAAAACACTTTTTTAGCGAACAATATGCCCAAAAATTGCAAACAGAGGCCTTTAATACATACCTTCCATCGGTCGACAGGGACTTTGATGCAGAAAAGATCATCGATGCACTTAAATTAAAATAGGCAATGCTTTAATATTTAAGCATATTGCAGCCTCATTACATCAAACATAAGCATGAAACGAATAGAAAACTTTAAATCCATTGTTGACCGGTATAAAGTTGTTTTTTTTGATGCATTTGGTGTATTAAAAAACTATAAGGGCCTGCTGCCCGGTATAGAGCGCACCTTTGATTACCTGGAACAGCAAAATAAAGAATACTACATCGTTACCAACGATGCATCACGGAGCCCTGCACAACTGGCAGAGTCATATAATACCAAAGGCTTGCTTGCCATAACTCCCGACAGGATCATATCATCGGGCATGCTTACCAAGGACTATCTTGATTTGAAGGTAAGCGATGGTATTGTGGCCTATCTGGGCACACCCGATTCGGCACATTATATTGATAGCACGGGTTTGCATACATTGCCTGTAAGCCAGATAAACGAGGACAATATTGATAAAGTAAACGCCCTGGTATTTTTGGACGACGAAGGCTTCGATTGGTTTGATGACCTGAACAAGGCCGTAAATATTTTACGCAAAAGAACCATACCTGCTATTGTAGCCAATACAGACCGGGCCTATCCGCGAACCAAGCATGATGTATCCATTGCCGTTGGTGGTTTGGCCAGCATGATTGAAGCAATTGTTGGTAAAGAGTTTATCCGCTTTGGTAAACCCGATTCGCAAATGTTCATGTTTGCTTATGACCTGCTGCGCGAACAAAGGCCAATCAGCAAAAAAGATATAGTTATGGTTGGCGATACCCTGCAAACCGACATTTTAGGCGCCAATAAATTTGGGCTGGATACAGTCCTGGTGCTATCAGGTAACACCCTGCCTTTTGATGCCGAAAACCGGATAATTGCCACGGGCATTGTCCCCACCTACATTTGCGATTCGGCAGTTGTAGAGTATGGAGAATTTGGGTTTTAAGTTAGCCTCATCCTGTCCGCTCCAAAGGAGAGGGTTCCATAAATCAAATAAAAAAACTAACGGTCATGCTAATCAAAAGCCCTCTCCTTTGGAGAGGGTTGGATGAGGCTCACGCCTGCAAACGCCCACATATCTATAATTCACATAATGTGCCAAAGCAATTGTTAACCCTCCAACAGGCACAATAAAACTCTCCGTTACACCGGTTAAAAAAGCATGACCAGGTATAATAATAAAAAAACCTGCAACCAATAAAATTAAGGGCATTGGCTTGCGATGATTGCGGAGGAAGGATAAACCTATCGAATACACGCCTATCAGCAGCGCCAAAACAATCATCCCCCACTCTATCCACGGGCGCGTTAAAAAGCCAAGGCCAATTAACGGCAGGCTGGTAAATAATAATGGTACTACTGCACAATGAATGGCACACATAGTTGAGGCTGTTATCCCAATGCTATCCAACCGGGCAGAGGTTTTATGAAGATCCATGCTGCAAATATAAATCAAATGCAACAATATTGCTTTTAATGTATGGTATTATTTTTGATTAATTAAATTAACATTGTTGTAACATATTTTTAATACAAGCGTCAATAAATTACTTTTGCAAACTACAACTATGATTAAATTGTGACACTGATAGCGCTATATAGAATAAAACTTAACTGGCAAAATGCATTTGACACAAGCTTAAAGCGTGTCAGGCTTATTGTAGGCACTATGCTTATTGTGGCCATCCTTAATATTATGCCCTCCTTTTTCAGGAGTATTGAACAAAGACATGGCATGGTATTAAATGACTGGTTCCTGGCCCATTTACCGGCCTTTGATGTATCGATACCCATTTTTGCCATTATATGGGGCATGGCGATACTCATGATGATAAGGGCACTATACAAACCAGCATTGGGCATGACCTACCTTTGGACGCTTATATTTGTTTGTATAGCCCGGTTTATAACTTTGAGTTTTGTAAAACTTGATCCGCCTATGGGGTTGATTCCTTTGGTTGATCCGCTTACAGGCTACTTTTACGGCCATGAAGCTATTACTAAAGATCTTTTCTTTTCGGGCCATACTGCAACGCTGGTTATGATCTACCTTAACCTTGAGCGGAAGAACGATAAGCGTATTGCGCTTGTGGCTACTTTAATTGTAATGCTGCTGCTGATGGTTCAGCATATCCATTACACTGTAGATATACTTGCGGCCCCTGTTATAGTTTACTGTTGTTACCGCTTTACCCGCTCACTTGGTTTCAGGTAAAACAGGGCAAAAACAATGCAACTTAAGTGCATTATCAAATATCCATATCGTTCATCAGGTGCATCGACTCTTTTAAATCTTTATAAAGCTTTTTAAATATCACAAAATGTTTACTGTACATTATGTGATGCTTTTCATTTGGTTCGATAACCGTTTGGCTGTCAATGTGGGTTAAACTGCTATAACTTTCAGCATGCAGTGCCTGCATGGCCAGGTAAACCGCCCCGATTGCCGATGCATCTTCGGGTTGCGATACTACCAGTTTTTTCCCGGTGATATCAGCCAGTACCCGCGTCCACGTACCCGAGCTTACAAAGCCGCCGCTAATGTTAACCTGGGTAATGTTAACCGAGGCATCTTCAACAGTTTTAAGCACATCATACAAAGCAAAACAAACCCCTTCTAACGCTGCCCTCAAAAAATGCGCCCTGGTATGTATCGGTTTTATATTGATAAATGCCCCGCTGCTTTTGGTATCCCAAAGGGGGGCCCGCTCTCCATACAAATAAGGTAAAAACAGCAGGCCATCACTCCCGGCCGGTGTAGTATCAATGGCGTTAAACAGATCGTCGTAATCTGCTGTGGTAAGCTTATCCTTTTGCAAAAAGTTATTCAGCAGCCAATTGATGGCAATACCGCCATTATTTACCGCGCCGCCGCATATGTAAGTATCTTGATTAAGCAGGTAATTAAAGGTCATGCCCTCGTAATTGTAAACCGGTTTCGGGCTGGTGATCCTGACGGCTCCGCTGGTTCCAATAGTTAAAGCCGCAATGCCTGGGCCCGTGGTATGGCTGCCAAGGTTGGCGCAGGCCCCATCACTTGCACCGATAACAAAATTTGTTTTTTGCGGGATGTTAAGCAAGGTTGCTTTATCAGCATCCAAATCGTTACGATAATAAGTGGTGTTCTCCGGATGCGATAATTTATCAGGAGATATACCTGCCAAAGTACAGGCTTCATCGCTCCACTCCAGCTTTAAAATATCAAATAGACCGGTTGCAGATGCAATGGAATAATCTACCTGGAAGCTATCGAATAGCTTAAACCAGATAAACTCTTTTATCGAGATGAACTTATCAGCCCTGGCAAACAGATCCGGCTTATTAGCACGCATCCAGATGAGCTTGCACAGCGGCGACATGGCATGTATCGCCGTACCTGTTATGCGGTAAATCTCCTCTCCTTTTGCCGAATCCCTTAAAGCCTGCGCTATCTTTTCGCTTCGCGCATCGGCCCAGGTTATCATCGGGGCTAAAGGCACCCCGGCCTCATCAACCGGTATAATACTGTGCATGGCACTGCTAAGGCTGATAGCCTGTGGCCCAAAACCTATCTTAATGGTAATCTCCTGCAGGCATCGCACAAAGGCATGCCATATCATTACAGGATCCTGTTCGCTATAACTGGGTTCGGGACTGTTAATAGGGTAATGTTGTTGCGTAACGCCTAATACCTCGCCGGTTAAAGCAACCGCAACAGCCTTTGTGCTGCCTGTGCCAATATCGATACCTAAAATATATGCCTGCATGTTGTTATATACGCCCAAAATAGGATTTATCTTTGGGATGAAGGAAATAAAAAATCGGCTTACTGATTTCTCAAAAATTTGCCCTAATTTTCGCCTTGTCTATGAATTACGCTGAACCACAACTCAGAACCATTAAAGTTATCCGCTATGTAACCCCCCTGCGCGAGGGCGGCTCACTACCGGCCATTGCCGAGGGTGACGATGAGTTTTTATATGTGCTTAAATTTCGGGGTGCCGGGCAAGGTGTTAAAGCCTTAATTGCCGAACTTATTGGCGGCGAAATTGCACGGCTGCTTGGTTTAAAAGTACCCGAGCTGGTATTTGCCAACCTTGACGAAGCCTTTGGCCGATCGGAAGCGGATGAAGAGATCCAGGACCTGCTGAAGTTTAGCGTCGGGCTTAACCTTGCTTTATATTACCTTTCGGGCGCTATAACTTACGACCCGGTGGTTAATACCTTAGATGCAAAGCTGGCATCTAAAATAGTATGGCTCGATTGCCTGCTGACCAATGTAGACCGAACCCCGCGCAATACCAATATGCTGATGTGGCATAAGGAGCTCTGGCTTATTGATCATGGCGCTGCCTTGTATTTCCATCACTCCTGGCATAACTGGGAAGAATCGGCCAAAAGACCTTTTGTACAGGTTAAAGACCATGTGCTGCTACCCCAGGCATCAGAATTGAATGTGGTTGATGCTGAGTTTCATGACATTTTAACACCCGAACATATTCGTAATATTGTAAATTTAATTCCTGACGACTGGCTTACGGATGAATCTGGAAATGGTACGCCGGCGGAACGCAGGGAAGTTTACACTCAATTTTTAATAACCCGTATTGCATCATCAGCAATATTTGTAAATGAAGCCAACCATGCCCGATCAACTATTTGAGTATGCCGTAATACGCGTTGTACCAAGGGTAGAGCGCGAGGAGTTTATAAATATCGGCGTTATAGTTTATTGCCCAAAGCAAAAGTTTTTAAAAGCCATGCTGCAGGTTGATGAAGCCAGGATCAGCGCTTTCGCGCCTGGTTTGGATCTGGAATGCCTGAAGGATAATATCAACTCGTTTGAAAAAATCACCAATGGCGACTTACTTGCGGGCCCTATAGCCAAACTAGATATAGCCTCCCGTTTTCGCTGGCTTACAGCCACGCGCAGCACCGTGGTACAATCATCAAAGGTGCATCCGGGCTTGTGTACTGATGCGCAGGCAACACTGATAAGGTTATTTAACCAGTTGGTTGAATAATATATTTATCTGATTTGCTTTGAAGCAATCTTTTCATTCACCACCACCCAGGGATAATTAAATGTATACTCGCCAGAACCAAGCTGTACAGTAACACCATCAACATCGGTACTGGCGCCGGTTACCGGCTTACCATCCTGTTTTACATCTTCGGGGTGAGCCTTTGGCAGGGTTAAACCCGCTGTTGTATTGGCAGGAATTTTAACGTGCACCTGCATTACACCATCCTTAACTTCCCAGGCCGAAAGCACCTGCCCGTACATGGTTTCGAAAGTGGCTTTGGCGAATGTAAATTTAGGGTTTGGCTGTGGCCTTAATATAATATACCTGTAGCCAGGTTTGCCAATCTGCAAACCGGTTATGTTCTGGTACATCCAATCGCCAACAGCACCGTACGAGTAGTGGTTAAAGGAGTTCATACTTTTATCCTGGAAGGTACTATCGGTTTTGATGCCATCCCAGCGTTCCCAAATGGTGGTTGCCCCCATTTTTACAGGGTATAACCAGGATGGATAGGTTTTTTGCAGCAACAGGTCATAAGCCACATTAGCATAGCCGTTTTGTGATAGCACCTGGCATAAATAAGGCGTACCTAAAAACCCGGTAGACAGGTGGTTGTTACGGCTGCGAACATCCTCAACCAAATAAGCGGCTGCCCTGCTTTTTAGGCTATCGGGCACCAGATTAAACTTTAGGGCCAGCACATAGCCCGTTTGCGAATCGGCAAATATGCGGCCGGTAGGCGTCATATAGTTATGAATAAATGCCTTTTTTACTTCCTCAAAAACATCATCATATTTTTTTTCATCGGCAGTATTACCCAAAGCGCCGGCAGCCTGGCTAAGTAGTTTTGATGAATACGCGTAAAAAGCCGTAGCTATCATATCGGGATTGGTATAGCCATTTGGTTCCGAAAAATCATAGATGCCGGGACGATAGAACAGCCAGTCGCCAAAAACACTGCCGCCCTTCCATATCCGGCTCACGCCGGCCTTTTTGATGATCATATCAACATAAGCTTTCATACTGGGGTATTGCGTTTGCAGGATGCGTTTATCGGCATAAACCTGGTACATTGTCCAGGGCACAATAACGGCTACATCCCCCCAGCCTGCCGAAGTTGTATTATTGGTTTGCAAAACATCGGGCACCACAAAAGGTACGCCCCCATCCGGGAACTGATCTGCCGCGACATCCTTCATCCATTTGGCAAAAAATGGCGCCACATTCATATTAAATGCTGCTGTGCGCGAGAAAACCTGCGCGTCGCCAGTCCAGCCCAAACGCTCATCCCGTTGGGGGCAATCGGTAGGAATATCTAAAAAATTTCCTTTTTGTCCCCATAAAATATTGTGCTGCAGTTTGTTGATCATGGTATCTGAGCAGGTAAACTCTCCGGTTACGCCCATATCTGAGTGCACTACCACCGCGGTAAAATTGCCGGGTTTCAACTCTCCCGGGAAGCCTTCCACAGCAATATACCGGAAACCCATAAAGGTAAAATGAGGTTCAAATACTTCATCGCCACCGCCTTTCAGGGTATAATTGATTGTTGAAGCAGCTCCACGCAGGTTGGCCGTATAAAACTCGCCAAATTTATCCAGCACTTCGGCGTGTTTGATGTTGACGGTTGTTCCTGCCGGACCGTTTACTTTAAGGCGAACCCAACCAGTGAGGTTTTGCCCAAAATCGACTATTTGGATACCTTTGGCACTTTTAAAAATGGCTATCGGTTTTAGTTCAGCAATCCTGTGTACCGGAACGCTCTCAACCCCTACCAGTGTTTTTTTATCTATATCCACAACGCTTACAGGTGTCCAGGCGGCATCGTTAAACCCTTTATTTGCCCAGCCGGGTATCTCTTTGCGGGCATCATAATTTTCGCCGTCGTAAATCCCGTTAAGTGTTATGGGGCCGGTTTGGGTGCTTTTCCATGAGCTGTCAGAGTTGATATTTTCAACCGTTCCATCAGCATAAGTGATTTGCAATTGGCATAGCAAGGCAAGTTTTTTACCCCAAAAGCCCCATTGGTTTTTATAGGCTACAGTTCCTCTGAACCAGCCATCGCCAAGCATAGCCCCAATCACGTTATCGCCCTGTTGCAGCATAGCGGTTACGTCATAAACCTGGTATTGCAGGCGTTTTTTATACTCCGTCCAACCCGGGGTAAGCACTTGGTTGCCTGCTTTGTGACCGTTAATGTATAATTCATATAAACCATGCGCGGTTGCATAAGCCCTTGCCGATACTATTTTTTTTGATGCGGTGAATTGTTTACGCAACATTTGGGCAGGTACTTTGCGCAGGCTATCCTGCAGGGGCTGTATCCAGCTGGCCGTCCAGTCGCTTGCGGCAAGCAGGCCGGTTTCAAAATAAGCAGGTTTACTCCAGGCCGATGTGTGGTTGTGGTTATCCCGGATCTTTACCCGCCAGTAATAACGCGTAGCCGATTTTAAAGCCGTGCCGTTGTAGGTGATCAGTACCGATGAATCGGAAGTTACCTTACCTGTATTCCAAACCGTTTTTGCTGATGAAAAAGAGGCATCAGTTGCAACTGTAATGGTATAGGTCTGCTGCAGCGTGTTATTTTGTGTTGAAACTATCTTCCAGCTTAGCCGGGGATGTGTTATATCGATGCCTACCGGGTTTATTAGGTATTCGCACGATAAATTGTCAACAACAAGGCTTTGTGCCATGCATGTAGCCGGCAAAGCAAACAGGAGGTAAAGAAAAATACGTTTCATGGTTATAATTGGAGAACCAAGTATATTAATCATGATTTGCTTTGGCAACCCCATCCATCCCTGCCCGGAAAGTGGTTACCTCAATTTCTTTTTCATGCTGCTTTAAGTATAACAGTAATTGCTTATGGGCAGCTGGAGGCGTAGTAAGATAATCGCCCCCAACGCCATGAAACATTAGTACGCCCGCGCCGCCGCTTTGCTGCACTTTCTTTACAAAAGCAATTAGTTCATCGCCGGTAACACCTGTTGGTACTCCCCAGGCAGGCACCAGTAATGGATCGAGCTTTTTAAAATCGGTGATAACCGCATCGGGACCGCCGCCAATGCGGGCGTATTTTACCAGGCCAGATTGCCTTAATGAATCAACATATTTAATGCCGCCAACAGTTACTTCGGTACAAGGATAAGCATAAGTGCGCTGGCTTGTTTTACCATCTACGGCGAACAGCAGATTATTCATTTCTGCAATTTCACGAATCATCGTATAAACCGTATAGTTGGCCGAGTTATTTGCCGGATTGCCTTTTACTGAAGTAAGGAGGCAGGGATGATATAAAGTATGATTAGCCAGCTCGTGCCCTTTTAAAGCTACTTGGCGCCAACGGGGGATGGTAGCCTGCCCGATATTGCCTATAAGGAAAAAAGTTCCTTTAAGCCCCAAAGAATCCAATTGCGGAATAGCGATATTTAATTGAGATGCAAGCGCATCATCATAGGTAAGCATAATGACCGCTTTTTTATGTTGCTGGGCATAGGCGGTAAAATTTAACAGTAAAAAAAACAAGGATATCTTTCTCATAAAGGTGGGTTTAAAACCTCTACTAATATAAGTTAAGCCATCAGTTTTTAGCAAAAAAAGCTAAAAGCTGAATGCACAAAGCTAAAAGCTAAGACCTTAATTATCAATTGCAACAGATTGACCTATTTAAAATTAGTTAACAAACTTAATTTAAAGTTTTTTATCTTTTATAAAACCCTGCTGACATAGGGCTGTCACCCGCCGGTTGTTACTTTGAATCATAATCAAAAACAAAAAGCTATGTCAATCATCCCAATGTTATTAAAAGAAATGGAGCAGGAAGCTCAAACCACCCGTAAAATGCTTGAGCGTGTACCAACCGAAAAGTTTCAGTGGCAACCACATGAAAAAAGCATGACCGTACAACACCTGGCAGCACACATTGCCGAGCTACCAGCCTGGGTTACCATGGCGCTTACTACCGACGGACTTGATTTTGCCCGTAACCCCTATAAAGTTGAACCGGTAGGCAATACTGCCGACCTGTTAAAGTTTTATGAAAAATCATTGGCAAGCGGTAAAGCCACTTTAGAGAAAGCCGATGAAAAGGAATTTTCTAAAACATGGACGCTGAGCAACGGCGACCAGGTGCTAAATAAATCCACAAAGAGCGAGGTGATCAGGATGACCTATTCGCAAATTGTGCACCACCGGGCGCAGTTAGGCGTGTATTTACGCCTGCTTAATATTCCTATACCAGGCAGCTACGGCCCAAGTGCTGATGAGCATTAATTTTAGCAAGTATCAAGTATCAAGACTGGGAAATACACATTGCAGATAATTTGGTATAGATACAAAAGTGAGTATCAAGACAGGGAAATACCTTGCAATTTTACTTGATACTTGATACTAATTACTTGATACTCCCCTGATACTAAAAAGACGACTGCCCTTAATTTGGGACAGTCGTCTTTCATTTTGTGCTGTATAAATACTAATGTTTATGCTTGTAAAGCTTATCCTGGTTTATTTCTTCAAGAAAACCATTTTCGTTGATGGCATAGCGGGCATAAGTGGTATCAGTATCAATTTTGTACTTAACAACGTTTTTTGATTTCCTACGTCTTTTAGCACGGATAATGAATACCGGTAAAATGATTACAGCAAGCAGGGCGGCAATTTGGAATAAAATAATATACATGACGTTTTAAATAAATTATTTAGAATGCACATCTAAAWCGGTAAATAAAGTAAAACTACTTATCGGTTTAAAATTTCAGCAGCAATCATAACAATCATATAGCTAAATATGTGCCAATAATATACCAACGCCTATTCTTAAGCAATTGTTACTGTTCAATAAAAATAAAGGTAGATGCGGAGTGTGCACATTTGTAAGAAAGTTAGCCCTGACCCCGGTCAGAAACTGCTTACAATGTTTGTAAACCCTATAGATGCCGACATAGGTGACCGGCATAAGGTTGTCAATGAAAAACTTACGAAGCTTTAAACCAGTAAGCTTAGAATTATCAAAATGAAAGTGGTACTATCAATTTGATATGACTATAAGTTATAGAACGAAACGGCGTTACCGCCAAAAAACAATTCCTGCTCAATAGCAGATAATTTTTCAATAAAGTTGTGCATTACCTGCATGGTACCCTTATAGGCCCCTGCCAGCAGGCAAACCGGCCAGTCGGAACCAAACATGATGCGGTTTGCGCCAAAAGCGTTAAGTACCACATCAAGGTATGGGGTAAAATCTGCAACTTCCCAGTGGGCCCAGTTGGCCTCCGTGAGCATGCCCGAGATTTTACAATATACATTTTGATGTTTGGCTAATGATTCGATATCATTCTGCCAGTCTTTGATTTCCTTAGTTTTGATGGGTGGCTTGGCCATATGATCAACCACAAACTTCTGATCGGGGAAACCACTAACCAATTGTGCCGCATAAGGCAAATGTTCGGGGTATATCAGGATATCGTAAGTATAACCATACTTCTGCAATGCGGCTATACCATTTTGAAAAGCTGGCTGCAACATATATTGCATATCCGGTTCGGATTGTAATATATGCCTGAACCCTTTAAGCTGGTTATACTGTCCGTACGCCTGAAGTTGTTCCTCAATATCATCAGCTTTCAGATCAACCCATCCTACTACACCTTTTATAAAAGGGTTTTCGGCAGCCATCTCTAACAAAAACATCGTTTCGTCATCTGTTTGACTGGCCTGTACTGCTACGCAACCGTCTATCCCGTTTTTTTGTAAAACAGGTAACAATTGGGCAGGTAAAAAATCATTTTTGAGCACCACCATTTCATCATTAATCCAATTGTCCCTGACCGGATCAAACACCCAGAAATGCTGGTGCGAATCTATTTTATCCATATGCTATTACGTTTTGTTTTGATTCACCAAGATTATCAATACCAAGCTCAACCACATCGCCTGGCTTTAAATAAACAGGAGGTTTCATACCCAGGCCGACACCGGCAGGGGTTCCTGTTGAAATAATATCGCCAGGCAGCAAGGTCATAAACTGGCTGGTATATGATATTATTTGTGGTAAGTTGAATATAAAATTTGAGGTAGTGCCTTTTTGCATGATCTCGCCGTTAACTTTTAACCAAAGGTTCAGGTTATGCGGATCTTCAATTTCATCAACAGTCGCCAAAAACGGGCCGAGTGGTGCAAAGGTATCGCAACCCTTCCCTTTATCCCAGGTGCCGTTACGCTCCAATTGAAACTCGCGCTCAGATACATCATTATGCAATACATATCCTGCAACATAATCCATTGCGCTGGCCTCATCTACATAAGATGCTTTTTTGCCTATAACTACGGCCAGTTCTACTTCCCAGTCTGTTTTTACAGATTTCTTGGGTACAACTATATCATCAAACGGACCAACTATAGCTGTGGTAGCTTTCATGAAAATTACAGGCTCTGGCGGTAGCGGCGCATTGGTTTCATGGGCATGATCGGCATAGTTTAAACCGATGCAGATAATTTTTGACGGACGTGCAATAGGGCTGCCTAAACGTACATCATCAGCAACCTGTGGCAGTTTTGCGTCTTTTATAAAAGCTGCTAAACGGGCAAGGCCATCTGTTTCAAAAAATTGCTCAGTATAATCTTCGCCAAAAGCCGAAGTATCGTATTTTTTATTCTCAAGGATCACTCCTGTTTTTTCTTTGCCGTTTTCGCCAAATCGGATAAGCTTCATATTTTGATGTTGTTAATGTCTGTCTTTTAATTGTTTAGGGTGATAAATCCGCCATCGATTGGGTAATCCGTCCCGGTTATAAATCCGGCTTCTTCTGAGCATAAATAAAGTGCCAATGCAGCTACTTCTTCAGATTTACCCATCCTGCCAATTGGCTGACTTTTTGAAAGTTTCTCAAAAATCTCAGCTTCCTGCCCGGCATAGTTCTTAGCAATAAAGCCATCTACAAAAGGGGTATGGATCCGTGCCGGCGAAATACAATTACACCTGATATTATCATGCAGAAAATCGCGCGCAACAGATAGCGTCATGGCATGAATAGCACCTTTACTCATCGAGTAGGCAAACCTATCGGTAATGCCAACGCTGGCTGCAATTGATGCAGTATTTAGTATAACCCCGCCGCCATTTGCTTTTAACATCGGGATAACAGCGTAAAGGCAATTGTATGCGCCTTTTACGTTCACATTAAACACTTTCTCAAAGTCGGCAGTGCTGGTGGTATCCGCGCGGCCAATATGCGCTATACCTGCGTTATTAATTAAAATGTCAATTGCCCCTATCTGTGTAAAAGTATCCAAAACCTGCTGCTGGTTGCTTACATCGCAGGCATAGCCTTTGGCTTTACCGGCTGCAGCTTCAATTTCGCTTACTGTATCGGCTGCAGCTTTATCATTTAGTTCGATGATGTGCACAGTAGCGCCCTGCTGCGCAAAAAGTACAGACATTGCCCTACCTATCCCACTGCCGCCGCCGGTTATTACTACTGATTTATTAGTTAGTTTAAACATATTGGGTTTAACATTTATCTCTTCATATTCACGGTCATCCTGAGGAACGAGATTCTATCAGCGGACTATGCATAATTAATGTGCATAGTGGCGAACAGATGCTTCGCTTCGTTCAGCATGACAAATTTATATTGCCAATTTTTTAAAGCTCTCTTTTTTGGAGAGGGTTGGGTGAGGCACTTATAACGACACTCCCCTCTTCCATGGTATAAAATCATCCTGGCCAAGCTTTACCGATTTTGGTTCGGCTTCGCCGCTGGCAACCTGTATCACGTAATTTAAAATGCGCTCGCCTGCCTGCTCAATGGTTTCATTTCCCTCTATAATGGTACCGCAGTTGATATCAATTATATCGGGCATGCGCTCAAACATAACAGTATTAGTTGATAACTTGATCACCGGGGTAATCGGGTTACCTGTTGGGGTACCCAAACCGGTGGTAAATAATACCACATTAGCACCAGACCCTACTTCGGCCGTAGTACTTTCCACATCGCTGCCGGGTGTACATAACAGGTTCAATCCCGGCTTGGTTACCTTTTCTGGATAATCCAAAACCGCGGTTACCGGCGATGTGCCACCTTTTTTTGCTGCTCCTGCCGATTTAATGGCATCGGTTATCAACCCATCCCGTACATTACCCGGCGAAGGGTTGGCATAAAAGCCCGAACCATCGGCCTCGGCACGTGCGTTATAGGTGGTCATTAAATGCATAAAACGATTGGCCATATCCTCATCAGTACAACGGTCGCTCAGCTCCTGTTCCACCCCGCAAAGCTCGGGAAACTCAGATAAAATTACCGAACCACCCATAGTAACCAGTAGATCAGATACATAACCCAAAGCAGGGTTAGCCGAAATACCAGAGAAACCGTCAGACCCACCGCATTCCAAACCAATACATAATTTTGAAAGCGGTGCAGGCACACGCTGGTTTTGATTGGCCTGTACCAACCCTGCAAATGTTTGTTTCAAAGCTTGTTGTAACAATTCGCTTTCGGTACCTACTTTTTGCTGCTCCAGCACCACCATTGGTTTATTAAAAGCAGGATCGCGTTTAGCAATTTCGGCCTGTAATATGCTCACCTGCGCATGCTGGCAACCCAGGCTTAACACTGTTGCCCCTGCAACATTTGGATGGGTTATATAACCGGCTATCAACCCGCACAGCGCAACAGAATCATCCTTGGTGCCGCCGCAGCCCATGCTGTGGTTTAAAAATTTTATTCCATCAATATTTTTGAACAACCGTTTTGAGTTTGGCTTATCAATGCTTGCCTGTATATCGGCATTCAATATTTCCTCAACAGATTTCCCTGCCCGGTAAAGCTCCATCAATTGCTCAACATCCCCTTCATAACTTTTAGCTTTTTTATAGCCCAGCTTATCAACCAAGGCCTCCTTTAATACCTGGATGTTGCGGTTCTCGCAAAATACAAGCGGAACTACTATCCAGTAGTTGGCCGTACCAACCGAGCCATCGGTGCGGTGATAGCCCATAAAGGTTTTGCCGTTAAAATTACCGGTATCTGGTTGATGCCAGTTTAATTTACGCTCGCCTAACCGAAAGCTGTCTGAAGCATGGTGTACGTTGGCAGTGGTAAGTACACCTCCTTTTGGTATAGTACTGGTGGCTTTACCAACCAGTACGCCGTACATATAAATTTCGGCTCCCTGCACTAATTCGTTTATGGCGAACTTATGCTTGGCAGCCACACGATCAACCAACGGAAAGGTTGACCCTTCAAAGTCTATTATAGTTCCCTGCTCCAGGTTTTGCAGGGCTACCAGCACATTGTCATGCGGGTGAATTTTTAAAAATGTTTCTTTTTGCGACATTATATCAAACTCCTTTGTCTTAATCTTTATCTTAATTATTGAGCGTTAGTTCAATAACAGGGATCTCGTAATCAGGCTTAGCCGGAAGGGTTACTTCCAGGTCATCCGATCCCGAGGGTTTGAACAACAGCTCGGAGTGATCATTTAAAAACTGCACGTATTTCACCTTTCCTTTATAGCCGGGCAAAATTAGCTTTCCTTTTGGATAATCAAACAACTGTACATATAAACGTTTGGTTGTTTTGTTATAGGTAAGTTTGGTGCCTTCGGGTACTTTATAAGTATCGGGTGCGTAGGTACAGTTGTAAATTGACTTATCATTGGCATGCATCCAATGGCTCAGGCTATCCAGCGCCCTTGTTGCCCTGTAATCAAATTCGCCGCGTGCGGTAGGGCCAACATTCAGGATGAGGTTACCACCATTGCTTACCGAAGTAATCAACAGATCAAGCAACTGACGGTGACTTTTCCAGGTATTCTCATCGCGGTAATATCCCCATGAGCCCGAAAAAGTCTGGCAGGTTTCCCAGGTTTTGCCGCGGTATTTGGCCAGTTCGGCAGTGCTTACCTGTTCCGGGGTTTCAAAATCGGCGCCATCTTTATATTCTTCCAGGTTAAGGCGGTTATCAACAATGATACCCGGCTGTAATTTCCTGATGAGTTTTAACAATTCAACAGCTCCCCATTCATCTTTTCCCTTACCATGTCCATCCTTGCGCGGGAATGAGAAATCCAACCAAAGAATATCAATTTTACCGTAATTAGTTAACAACTCGGTGATCTGGTTACGCATGTACTGCCTGTATTTGGCCATATCGCGGCCTTTATTCAGCTTAGCATAGGAGGCATCGCTTTTATCAGCAGGTGATTGCGGGTGAATCTCGTCAATAGTATAATCAGGGTGATGCCAATCTAACAGTGAATAATAAAAACCTACTTTCAGCCCCTGACCTCTGAAGGCATTTACATATTCACGTACCAGGTCACGTTTGGCTTTGGTGTTTGGCGCTTTATAATCAGTATATTTTGAATCGAAAAGGCAAAAACCTTCGTGATGTTTTGTGGTAAGCACCGCGTATTTCATACCTGCAGCCTTTGCCTGGCGGGCCCATTTCTGCGGATCGAAATAATCCGGGTTAAACTGGTCGAAATATTTTTGGTAACCTGCATTATCAATCTTTTCATTATGCTTTACCCACTCATGCCTCGCTGCGCCCGAATATAAGCCCCAGTGAATAAACATTCCGAAGCGGCTGTCTTTCCACCACTCCATACGTTTATCCTTTTGGGCGTCGGTTTCATTACCTATCATTTTTTGGGCCGATACCGAGGATGCGGTTATAAGCGCCAGCATTACTAATAATTGCAGTTTTTTTAGCATGAGATGTGTATGTTTAGTTGTGTAATTGGCAATAATTTAAAGCGAAAATATTTTATCCATTAAAACCCACTTCTCGTCTTTGAGCGCACCTTTTACAGGTTGCTGATATTTCCACATCAGGGTTTCCCATTCCTGCACTTTGGCATTGGCAGCATCAGCGGCAGCCTTCTTTTCAAAGCTAAAACTATCATCTGTCTCCATGATCATAAACAATCTTACGTCAAAACGGTAAATTTCCATACTGGTAATACCGTAGTCGGTAATACTTTTATGAATTTCGGGCCAGATGATTTGATGGTATTTCTCGTATTCGGCAATCAGGTTGGCATCATCAACCAAATCAAGCGTTAAACAATATCTGTGACCCATAATTTTAAAAGCATTACATTGGCAATACAAAGAAATAAGGTTTACAGGTAAAAAATTAACAGAAAATGGCCAAAACATTCAGCTTTTTTGGCATATGCCTCACGAAAAAAAGGATTCTAACAAATCCGCCAAATTTAAGTTAAAATAAACATGCAAATCAAAAGCCTCACCTTAAAAAAGGGTTGGATGAGGTCTTTACTCATTCCTCAATGTTGTAGCAGGATTAGTTAGCGCCGCCTTAAAAGTTAAGTAAAATGTAGTAGCCACCGCCATTATAACCAATGCAAATGCAGGCAGTACAAATTGCCACCAGGTAAGCTTAACCCTGAAAGCATAACCGTTTAACCATTGATTAATGAACAGGTAAGCCAACGGAAGGGCAATTAAGCTTGATATAAGGATAAGTTTTACCAAATCCCAGGTGAGCAAGGATATAATATTTTGTACCGATGCCCCCAAAACCTTACGCACTCCTATTTCCCGGGTACGACGGGCGGCAGAATAGGCAGTTAAACCAAACAGACCTATACAGGCAATAAATATGGCTAATGAAGAGAACAGTGTAAACAAATGGCCAAATTGGATATCCTGCCGGTACTGGCGGTTATAAAAGTCATCCAGGAAAAAGAAATCAAATGATGATTCGGAGAAAGTATTGTTCCAGGTGTTTTTAATATTATCAACCATTTGGGGCATGTTGCCCTGGCTTACTTTTATGGAAAAATAGCTTGCGGGGATCCATGACAAGGACGGATCCATGAAAAGTATAAGCGGGGTATATTTTTGTTGCAGCGATTGCTGGTGATAATCTTTTATCACCCCAATAATTTCTTCGGGATGGTTATCAATGGTTTCAATCCACACTTTCTGACCAACGGCCTCCTCTGCCGATGCAAAACCAAACTGTCTCACTGCCGACTCATTCATCACCACACCGGTTGAATCTGCCGGGCGGCTTTTATCAAAAGCCCTGCCTGCTACCAACTGCATATTATAAGCCCGCATAAAATCATGATCAACCTTAAGCATTTCGTAAGTACGTTCTTCTGATTTTGGCGCTCCAAAACGCCTGTTGGCTAAAAACATGCCCACTTCTTTGCCCGGTACAGCTCCCGATATGGTTACGGCCTTCACCCCGGCAAAGCCCAATAATGTATTTTTAAAAGCAGCTATTTTTTGCCTGTAATCTGGTGTATTTACAGGTGCTTTTACAACGATGGTCTGGTTGATATTTACCCCGGTATTTTGGGTACTCATGTAAACAATTTGCCTGTAAACCGCAAATGTGCCTGCTATAAGCAGCACCGATGCCATAAACTGGAAGGCTACCATTCCCCTGCGTAACAACACGCCGCTTTTGGAGAATGCAAACCGGCCTTTAAGCACAGCTATGGGTTTCATTCTTGCTAAAACAGTGGCCGGGTAAATGCCCGAAAGCAAAATGCTGCCGGCAAACACCGCTGCTATTTTTAAATACAACGCGTTGTTGAATAGTAAACCATAACTGCCTTCACTGTACAAATAATGTACTAAGCTATAGCGGGCAACTATCACCAGGGTAATTGCTATAAATAGCGCAGCAAGATTAATAATTAACGATTCGGTAACAAACTGGGTGATCAATTGAGATGCATGGGCGCCGCTTACTTTACGGATGCCAACCTCACGGGCCCGGTCGACCGATTTGGTGGTTGCCAGGTTGATATAATTGATACAAGCTATCAACAGGATAACATACGCTATGATGCTTAAAAAGCCGACAGCAAACCGGTTGCCTTTTACTTCTATTTCGTAAGGTTTTGCGGGGTTTAAATGAACCTGGATTAGCGGCACCAAATGTATAGCCCATTTCAATTCTTTTAAAGACGGGCCGGTTTTATAACGCTCGGCCAGCGCCGGGAACTTTGCTTCCAGCACCGGGATATTGGCACCTGGTTTCAGTTTCACAAAAGTGTAGCTTTCATGCTGATACCAAAAGTTTTTGGCAAATTCAGAGGTATTGGCCCATGATACCAGCATGCTGAACCGCATGGTTGAGTTTACAGGCAGATCCTTAAACACCCCTGTAACCATACAATGCAGCGTATTATCAAGGGTGCTTATATCTACAACCCTGCCCATGGCATCGGCATTGCCAAAATACTTTTTAGCTGCCGACTCAGAGATAACTACAGAATTAATTTGGTTAAGCGCTGTTAACCTATCGCCTTTTAATAAAGGATATGCAAAAAAGCTAAAGAAATTACTATCGGCAAAGCAAACATGCTGTTCACGAAACTTGATGTTGTTATATTTTGCAACCCGCTCGGAATTGTTCCAGTTAATGCGGGTATATGATGCAATTTCGGGAAAGTTGGCCTTCATGGCGGGGGCGTAGCCATTGGTACTGGTTGGCCAGCTATCGGTTAAATTATCGCCCTTGTAAAACTGGCTTTCAACACGGTAAATATTGGCGGCATCCGGGTGTTGCCTGTCAAAACTTTTCTCGAAATTTACATAGGCATAAATCAATATAAACGCTGCCATGCCCAGCGCCAAACCCGTTATATTAATAAAGGCATAAACTTTGTTTCTAACAAGATTGCGGTAGATAACCAGTAGGACGTTACGGATCATGATAAATATTTAGCGTTTGAAGGCTCAATATAGGAAAAATATAACAAGTCGTCGCTGCATACGTATCCGGTACTTATCATGACATTTTTTAATTGTTTTACTGAACCCTTCATTCCAGAATCACAATTTCTCCCCCAATCATCTCCTCCTACTTGTGTATTTTGCATATTATAAGCACCTTTAAAAAAAACAACCCGAATTGCCCAACTTTGGCTTTTTCGGAATAAATAAAACATATGTCTCCCGGAGTATTACTTTCTTTTATCATCGGTTATTTTGCGGTATTACTGGTTATCTCGTGGCTTACATCGCGCAAGGCATCAGATAATGATACCTTTTTTGTGGCCAACCGAAATTCTAAATGGTACCTGGTTGCCTTCGGGATGATAGGTACTGCCTTGAGTGGGGTAACTTTCATTTCCGTACCGGGCAAAGTAGGTGCCCCATCCGGCGATCAGTTTTCCTATTTCCAGTTTGTGCTGGGTAATGCCGCGGGCTTTATTATCATTGCAACGGTATTGCTCCCCCTTTACTATAGGCTAAAGCTTACCTCTATTTATAGTTATATTGAGGGCGCTTTAGGCACCTGGAGCTATAAAACCGCTGCCGGCATCTTCCTCATTAGCCGGGTTATTGGTTCGGCTTTCAGGCTTTATTTGGTGGTGATTGTATTGCAGAAATTCATTTTTGATAGTTATCATATTCCTTTCGCCGTAACGGTGCTCATTTGTTTGGCGCTTATCTGGTCGTACACCTTTAAAGGGGGATTAAAAACTATTATCATTACTGATAGTTTGCAAACCTTTTTCCTGGTGCTGTCGGTTTTTTTATCCATCTACTTTATTTGCGACAGCCTGCACATGAACATTTTTGAGGCTGCCGATGCCATCAAAAACAGTAGCTACTCTAAAATATTTTTCTTTAATGACTTTTTGAGCAGTAAATTCCATTTTACCAAAGCGTTTTTAGGGGGATTGTTTATCACCGTGGGCATGACGGGGCTTGACCAGGACCTGATGCAGAAAAATCTTAGCCTTAAAAACATAAAAGAAGCGCAAAAAAACATGTTCAGCTTTACGGCGGTGTTTGTTGTTATCAATATTTTCTTTTTAAGCGTGGGCGCTTTGCTTTGGCTATATGCCAACAAATACGGCATTCATGTAGATAAAACCGATTACCTGTACCCTACCATCGCCCTGCAATACTTAGGCATTGTACCGGCCATGGTTTTCATGCTTGGGCTTACAGCCGCTACATTTGCCACAACCGATTCGGCCCTAACGGCGCTCACCACTTCATTTTGTGTTGATTTTTTAGGCTTTAACAAAAGTCAGGATTTGAACAGCAAAAAGAAGGTTGGTACCAGGCATACGGTACACATCGCCTTTTCGGGGCTCATGTTTTTAACCATCATTATATTTAATGCCATCAACAACGAGGCTGTGGTGAGCGCCATATTCGCTGTAGCCTCCTATACTTACGGGCCATTATTGGGGCTTTATTCGTTTGGGTTATTTGTGGGCAACAGGCAGGTTAAGGATAAACTGGTACCGTTTATTTGCATGGCATCGCCTGCCATCTGTTACTTTTTAAACGCCGAATCAAAAACACTTTTAGGCGGATATGTTTTTAGCAATGAGCTTATCATTGTAAACGGATTAATTACATTTGTCGGCTTATTGCTGAGCTCGAGTCCGAAAGACCGGAAGACGGAAAGTCTGAAAGTCTGAAAGTATTTAAGACACACAGCTTATAAGTAATAATAATACATTATCATTGAAATAAACATCTTCCGGACTTCCCGTCTTTCGGACTTCCGGACTAAAAATAAAAAACAACTTCCGGACTTTCGGACTTTCCCGACTTTCGGACTACAAGGACTACAAAACAAACGATATGACCGGAGACGATAAAATAAGACAAGCATTTGAGAACAAAAACTGGCAGGAAATTAAGGTTACCGATTCCTGGCAGATATTTAAAATAATGGCCGAATTTGTTGACGGCTTTGAAAAACTGGCAAAAATTGGCCCCTGTGTATCTATATTCGGATCGGCACGTACCCATAACGACAATAAGTACTATAAACTGGCCGAAGAAACCGCACGCCTGCTAACCGAGCATGGCTATGGTGTAATATCCGGCGGCGGCCCAGGTATTATGGAAGCGGCTAATAAAGGCGCTTATGAAAACGGGGGTAAATCGGTGGGTTTAAACATCGAGCTTCCTTTTGAGCAATTCCACAATAAATATATCGACCGGGATAAGATTATGGAGTTTGATTACTTCTTTATCCGTAAGGTAATGTTTATGAAATACTCGCAGGGCTTTATCATATTGCCCGGTGGTTTTGGCACAATGGACGAATCGTTTGAAGCCATGACGCTGATACAAACCGGTAAAATTGCCCGGTTCCCGATCATATTTGTTGGCATTGATTACTGGAAAGGCCTGTTTAGCTGGATTGAGGAAAAAATGCTGAACGACCAGCACACCATCAACTCCGACGACCTGATGCTTTACCGCGTGGTTGATACAGCCGAAGAAGCTGTTGAACACATTACACGTTTCTACAACAAATACGTGTTGAAACCGAACTTTTAAAATTATCCGCATAAAAAATGCCGCCACAGAAAAGGCGGCATTTTTTATGCAATACTTTTTACCTAATGCCCCAGCCCATAAGCGGCTACAAATAACTTAGCCACCATTTTTCTTTATGGGCCTGTTTGTAGGCATCATAACGTTTACATAAGGGGTATAATGCAGCCACAATAATAAACCATACCAGGTAGGCAACCGGTAACGAAAACCCGTACCCTTTCAGGCTTGTTGTAAACCATATCGGCTGATCAAGGATCCAGATTTTCCAGTTTTGCCCGGGAGTTAACGCGGATGCCACCAAAGCTATTAAGTGAATGATGTAAATATGGATGAGGTAATAAAACATAGGTACCCTGCCGTAAACCGATACAGCTTTAACAACTGCGTTTTGCAATTTTTCTGTAAATGCCAGGAATAAAAAGGCCGTGCCAAGTGTTATTAAAACATATAACAGCGAGGGTGGATATTTATTCACTTTAATAAACGACAGGAAAGTAAAAAAGGCATTTTTTTGAACGCTCCATTTTACAGGGTCGCCGTATACATTGCTAAACCTGAGCAGTATAAACAACACAATGGCCGAAGCACCCATTATAAAGAGAATCTTTTTTCTTTTCTCCACATCAAATCCCGGGGCATACAGCTCGCCCATACAATAACCCAGGGGCATAATAGCAACCAGCGGAACTATAGGATAGCCGATTAAAAGAAGTTCATGGTGCCACATAAAAGGGCGCTGCTCGTGCAGTAACGACCAGCCAAACGCCGGTAATGTATTGCCATTTACATGAAACCCATCAAACAAATTGTGACCGAATATAAGGATGATACAAAAACCGAGGATCAGCTTTTTGGGGAGGTGAATCAACGCTGCAAGTACGATCATACTTATCCCCAATGCCCAAATAGTAATAAACAAAAGCATCGGGAAGGCAATATTAAAATTCCAACCAAAATTTACTACAACAAGTTCAAGAAACACCAGCCAAAGGCCGCGCTTTAAAAGGAAAACCGATAATTCTGCTTTGCTTTTCTTCCGGCTCATTAAAAATGCCGATGTGCCGGCAAGCAACATAAATATAGGTGCACAAAAATGCGTTATCCACCGGGTAAAAAATAATGCGCCGGTGGTTTTTTCCAGGTCGAGCGGATCAAACAAAAACGAGCCGTAATACAGGTAATCCCTTACATGATCAAGCGCCATGATGATCATGATGGTACCGCGAAGAAAATCAATAGATGTTATCCTGTTTTTAATAGTTGTTGTCATTGAAAGGTATTGAGGTAAAGGTTAATCATTTCAAGGCATTATGATTTGCCAAAACTTTTCAAACATAAAAAAAATAGCAATGATTTTGAAACTTGGAAATAGGTATTCTTTATCTGCGGGGCCTGATTTTTCTGAAAGTTATTATCCTCCCGGTAACAATTTATCGTTATTTTGCGGCTATGGATCAACCTGCCAAACTTAAACCACAGGCTGCATTAGGCTTTATTTTTATTACCATGCTGATAGATGTTATTGGTTTTGGCATCATTATACCCGTAATGCCCGCGCTGATAAAAAAACTTATACATGGTACTTTAAGCGAAGCTTCACTGTATTCGGGGTTGATGTTGCTGGCCTATTCTGTAATGCAATTCATGTTTTCGCCTGCTATTGGAAACCTTAGCGATAAATATGGGCGCAGGCCAATTTTGCTAATCTCGCTTTTAGGTTTTGGGGTAGATTATCTTTTCCTCGCCTTTGCCCCATCTATAGGCTGGTTATTTGTAGGCCGAACCATTGCTGGGATCACGGGGGCAAGCTTTACTACGGCTTCGGCATACATCGCAGATGTCAGCACGCCAGAAAAACGGGCTCAAAATTTCGGGCTCATCGGGGTTGCCTTCGGTATCGGCTTTATTATCGGTCCTGTATTAGGCGGAATTTTGGGTAAATGGAATGTTCATTATCCTTTTTTTGCTGCCGCTGGGCTGGCATTGTTAAACGCGGCCTATGGATTTTTCATCCTGCCCGAATCACTTTCAATTGAACATCGCCGCCCATTTCAGTGGAAAAGAGCTAACCCGCTTGGGTCATTATTACAGCTTAGGAAATACCCATCGGTTATCGGCCTGGCCGTCTCTTTGTTCCTACTTTACTTTGCTGCCCAATCGGTTCAAAGTATATGGACATTTTTTACCATTGAAAGATTTAAATGGAGCGAGGATTTGATTGGATACTCATTAGGTTTTGTCGGCCTGATGATAGCCCTGGTACAGGGCGGGCTTATCCGTATTGCTTTACCTAAATTAGGTCTGGAACGCAGCATCTGGACAGGTTTATTATTTTATAGCTTTGGGTTGATACTATTTGCCTTCGCTACCCAAAGCTGGATGATGTTTGTGTTTATGATTCCTTATGCGCTGGGCGGTATTGCAGGCCCTGCCCTGCAGGGTTTAATGACCAACCAGGTACCCGCCAATGAACAGGGCGAATTGCAGGGTGGCTTAACCAGCCTCATGAGCTTAAGCTCTATATTTGGCCCCTGGATAATGACTACCCTGTTTTATTATTTTACCAATTTTAAAAATCACCTTTATTTGCCCGGCGCACCATTTATATTGGGTGCCTTACTGATGCTGGTGAGTGCATTATTGGCTATCAGGAGTTTTAAAAAGAAGTCACCTTAATACTAAATATCATAATTACCCATTTGTAACCAATTTATTATACTTATTCTAAAACTTTTATAACGAATATTCATTTATCAAATTAATGACTGAAAAACCTAAAAAAAAGCAATCGGCGGCGCTGGGCTTTATATTTGTTACGCTGTTTATTGATGTGCTTGGTTTAGGAGTTATTATTCCTGTAATGCCTAAGTTACTGGAAACTTTGGGGCATGTGGATGTAAGCACGGCTACCCAATATAGTGGTTATTTAACCTTCACGTATGCTTCCATGCAGTTTCTGTTCTCGTCGATATTGGGTAATTTGAGCGACCAGTATGGCCGGCGGCCCATATTGTTAAGTTCATTACTTGGTTTTGGTATCGATTATATTTTTATGGCCTTTGCCCCTACCATAGGCTGGCTTTTTCTTGGGCGAACCATAGCAGGCATTACCGGCGCAAGTACCTCAACAGCAACCGCCTACATTGCCGATATCAGCACGGGAAAAAACCGTGCGGCTAATTTTGGTTTAGTTGGCGCAGCATCGGGTCTGGGCTTCATTTTAGGTATTGGTTTGGGTGCATACCTAGGCGAACTAAATGTTAAACTCCCCTTCATGGCGGCGGCGGCTTTTGCCTTGGTTAATGCCGGTTACGGATACTTTGTACTGCCGGAGTCATTAAGCCTTAAAAACAGGCGCAGGTTTGAGTGGAAAAAATCAAACCCCATAAGTTCATTGCGCAGCCTTACCAAATACCCTGCCCTTAGTGGATTGGTTGGGGCATTTGCATTGGTTTATGTGGCACAAAAAGCTGTTGAATATGTGCTATCCTTTTTTTTAATAGAGAAGTTTAACTGGACGCTACCCAGCATCGGAACTCTGGGTATCTTTATTGGCGTGGTACTGGTAGCCATACAAGGTGGATTGATAAGATGGACCATACCCAAATTTGGGCAGGAAAAAAATATAGTAGCCGGCTTGCTGTTTTATACCATCGGCTTAACCCTTATCGCTTTTGTAAGCCGGGGCTGGATGATGTACCTGTATATGATCCCTTACTGCCTTGGCGGCATTTCCGGACCGGCCTTACAGGGGCTTATCACGGGCACAGTATCCCCTAAAGAGCAGGGCGAACTGCAAGGCTCATTAACCAGTTTAACCAGTATGGCGGTCATTATCGGGCCTTTGCTGATGAGTTCGGTATTCCACCTGTTTACACACCGTGGTATAAGTATATACTTTCCGGGCGCACCATATATCCTTGGGGCGGTTTTAATGCTGATCAGTGTATTCCTGGCGATAAGGAGTTTTAAGAAAGTGCCTGCTGCAAAGGCAACAACAGTAAAAACCGCCTAATCCAACCCGCTTACCCCGCCCGATATCACAAATTTCATTATGTCGGCAGCGCTTTTATCAATGGGTTTTACCTTGCTGGCATCTATAATAATCACCTGCCCGGCAAACGAATAGGAATACGGAAAATATACAGCCACCTCGCCAGGTAAACCTAAAACCGAAAGATCCTTTTGAACCAAGAATCCAATTTTTTTAAGGCCAAATTCATTTATTTCAACCAAAACAGGTTCGTTAAATTTCTTTTCTTCGCCAACAAAAGCTTCGGTCAGGTCTTTTATCGATGAGTACAGGAACGCGAAAATGGGCAAACGGTTAAACCAGCGTTTAAACCATCGTTTTATAGGATCGGTAATTACGTTGGTAACCAGTATGCCAGCCACCATGATCACAACCACCACATTTAAAATACCCAGGCCGGGAATGTAAAGGTGCTTTCCAGATTTATCAACCAACAGATCGCTTAAATTTAATGCTTTATCAATTGTTGATACCCCCCAGTACATCAAAAAAATTGCTGCACCTATGGGCACAACCACCAATAATCCCTTTGCAAAATATGTGACTAAAACCCGCGCAAATCTGTTCATAAATGCCTCATTATTTCTACTCGTAAAAGTACACCCTTTTTACCCGTTGCGAAACATTAGTTAATATTTCATAAGGGATAGTGCCTATTTGCTTCGCCAGTTCCTCAATGCGCTGGTGCTGCCCGTCGAATATAATTACCTCATCGCCTTCCTGTACATCAATACTGGTTACATCAAGCATACACATATCCATGGTGATGTTACCAACTGTTGGCACCAACCTGCCTTTCACGAGCATTTTACCTATGCCGTTGCCAAATGCGCGCAGGTAGCCATCGGCATAACCAATGCGAACCGTGGCTATTTTTCCGTCTTTTGTTAATTTACCGCTCCTGCCATAGCTGATGGTATCTCCGCCTTTGATTTTTTTTACCTGGGCTATACTTGTTTTTAAACTGGCAATGGGCTGCAAGGCATTATCCGCAGCAGGTACTGCCGAATCAATTCCGTATAAGCCAATCCCCAGCCTAACCATATCATATTGCGCAGATGGCCAGCGAATGATGCCCGCAGTATTACATAAGTGCTTAATCACCTTATAATTCAGCGTTTTCTCTATCTCTTTAAAAGCTTTTTCAAAGCGTTTTACCTGGGTTTTGGTAAATTCATCATGCTTTGCCGCTTCGCTTGCCACCAGGTGTGAAAATACCGACTGGATACGGATATAGCGGTTCTCTTCCAGCATATCGCAAAGGGTTTCAATATCATGATTTTCGAAACCGAGGCGGTGCATCCCTGTATCTATTTTGATATGTACCGGGTAATTGATAATATTTCGGCCTAAGGCATATCCTACAAAATCATCAAGCAAACCAAAACTATATATTACCGGTTCCAGTTTATACTCCGTAAGTTTATCAAACGCCGAAACTTCGGGATTAAGCACCATTACCGGCAGGTTAATTCCTGCTTGCCGCAGGGCAACGCCCTCATCAATATAAGCCACTGCCAAATAATCAACCTTATTGTATTGCAGCATATTGGCTACCTCAAAAGTGCCGCTGCCATAGCTGAATGCCTTCACCATGGCCATTATCTTTACGCCTGGTTTTAATTTAGATTTATAAAAATTAAGGTTATTGAGCAACGTATTCAGGTTGATCTCCAGCACAGTTTCATGGGCCTTCTGCGCCAATACCCTGCTGATCCGCTCAAACTCAAAACTGCGCGAGCCTTTGATCAGGATGGTTTCTTCTTTAAAATCAAGTTGTTTCAGTTGCTGCAGCATTGTTGCGGTATCCTTAAAAAAGTGCTGCTCTGCTATATTGAAATAGGCTTGATGGACCATTAACGCCTCCCCCACTCCAATAAATTTATCAACCTCTTTACTACTGATAAGATCTGCCACGTGGTGATACAACACGTCCTGTTGTAAGCCAGACTGATAGATATCTGACAGGATAAGGGTCTTTTTTTGGTGTTGATTTTGCTGCCCCAGGAAATTAAGCGCTATCTCCAACGATTGCAGATCAGAATTGTAGGAGTCGTCAATTACCGAACAGTTGTTTACCCCGTTCTTTAGCTCCAGGCGCATACTAACCGGGGTAAGGCGCTCTATCCGCTTATCGGCTTCAACCGCGCTATAACCCAGCGCCAGCAGGGTTGCCCAGCAAACAATGGCATTTTCTATAGATGCCTGGTCGGAAAAAGGGATCAGACATTCTATTTCCCGGTTTTGGTAATAAGCCCGCATATAATAGTTTTTTGAAATCGCGGTCTCGCTAAAAACATACAAATCGGCCTGGTTAAATTTGCGGCTCCAGGTAAATGTTTCTTTGGCTGTAATATCAGCCTGGTAATCCATCAGTTGATCGTAATTATAAATAAGCTTTTCACAGTTTTTAAACAGCTGCAGCTTTTCAAGTATTTTTTGTCGCAGATTACTAAAACCCTCATCATGCGCGGTGCCAATATGGGTTAGTACGCCTACCTGGGGCTTAATAATGGCCTCAAGCCTATCCATTTCGTCAATGGTAGAAATACCTGCCTCAAAAATACCCAGATCGTTCCGGCTGGTTATTTGCCATACCGAAAGCGGCACGCCAATTTGGGAATTATAGCTTTTGGGGTTGCGTACAATATTCTTATCGGCTACCAGCAACTGGTACAGCCATTCTTTCACTATAGTTTTACCGTTGCTCCCGGTTATGCCTATCACCTGCAGATTAAACTTGTTACGATGGTAAGTGGCTAAAGCCTGCAAAGCGACTAAAGGATTGCCCACTATTAAAAAATTGGCCCCGGGCAGGTTAAACTCCGGGCCATGCTCTACCACAAAATTACGCACACCGGCGGCATAGGCCTCGGCAACAAACTCATGCCCGTTACGCCTGCCGCTTAAAGCAAAAAACAAACCTTCAGCAGGATTATTTATCCGCCGGCTATCGGTAAACAGTATACTAATTATATATTCCTTTACAATATTACCGCCGGCATTAATAATTTCCTTTACCTGGGTTATGGGGTATTGGTTGCTAAACATGGTACGAATTTGCTTATATTAATCTAACAATAGAAGATTTTTTAACGAATTTTGGTTTCTGATGGATGGCCCTAAAAAAATCAAGATCACCGACCCTAAAGCAGCGCTGGCTAAAGCCGAACATTTTTGTGCCTACCAGGAACGATCTCAACAGGAAGTACGCGACAGGCTTTATGAATGGGGATTATGGCCCGACGCTGTTGAGCAAGTAATAAGCCAGCTGATAGAAGGTAACTTTTTAAACGAAGACCGCTTTGCCAAAGCCTATACAAAGGGCAAGTTTAGCCAGAAAGCCTGGGGCAGGATAAAGATAAAACAAGGCCTTAAACTAAAGCGGGTACCCGATATACTGATAAAAAAAGCACTTTTAACCATTGATTCGGATGATTATCTGGCTGCCTTAACAAGGTTATTGGATAAAAAGGCTAACACACTCACCGAAAAAAATCAACTTAAGCGCCGGTATAAACTTCAACAGTACGCCATGAGCCGGGGATACGAGGCCGACATCATTGCTGACGTTTTGAAAGCCAGCGACTTATAAACTATTTAAAAAAAAGTGAAAATTTTCCTTGCAGAGTATGCTTTTCTGTCTATATTTGCACTCCCGCAAACGAGATAGGCAAACGGTTAACCGCAAAGCAACTCAAAGCAGGAAAAACACCAATGCGAAAGTAGCTCAGTTGGTAGAGCACGACCTTGCCAAGGTCGGGGTCGCGAGTTCGAATCTCGTCTTTCGCTCAAAGCCCTTCCATCAAAAGAAGGGTTTTATTTTTAAAAGGTTACTCACCTGCTCAGATGGTGGAACTGGTAGACACGCAGGACTTAAAATCCTGTTCCCGTAAACGGAGTGCGGGTTCGATTCCCGCTCTGAGTACAAAAGCACAGGCAAAGTGCTTCAAAAAGCCCTTAAATCAATGATTTAGGGGCTTTTTTAGTTATAAAGCCCCCCAAAAGATGGATCAGTCCGAAAAGTTGGGGGATTATGAAATAAGTATTTATTTTGTGGGAGAATAATCGCAAACAAAGAACCCTTGCCAAACGCGTACGAAACCTTAATTAGTCTATTATTACCTCCGGGTAAACAGTTTAAGCCGTTCGGTATACTATTCGGTAGCTGTTGAGAAACCGGGCGGCGGGTCAATCAAATCCGGCGCTGCAAGTTCTATCGGTTTTGCATCACGCAGGAAATACAAGTAATCCAATTCCGTGGACTGAATAGTGGCTTTTATCTTATCGGCCTGAATTTTGTAAACCTTTGGAGTTTGTGCCGCGGCTGAAAAAAAAAGCTGGCGATAGATGCGGTTAGAAAAATCGTTTTGCTGTTCATTTAATTAGCCCTTTTATACCTTTTACAGTTGGTGTTACTCGTTTAATACTTCCGTCTGCGTTAAATTCCAATTTGTCGATACATACCTCTCTGTGAAAACCAGCAGCATCGCCCATCGTAATACCCTTGGGGCGGTTAAAACGATGATAAATGATATACCATTCGTCTTTACCGGGGATCTGAATTACCGCATTATGGCCCGTGCCGTAAATGGCATTATCCGGATCTTTAGCCAAGACAAGGTTATCTGTCCGGAACAGTGATCGGACCAAGCGCCGAATCGGATGTACCGTACCTTACCTTATAATTTTCACTGCGGGTGTCGTCCTCAGACCACATAAAATAATACTTGCCTTTTCGATAAAAAACTTCGGAGCCTTCGCGAAAAGCTTGATTGGGTGTCATTATTTTGATCGAGGATGTATCTATGGAAAGCATATCTTCATGAAGCCTTGCACCCGCCATATAACCATTGCCCCAGTATAAATAACTCTCGTTTGTCTTAGGGTCGGTAAACACATCCGGATCTATCTGTTGTCCGTTTACGCCAGCCGGATGTTTAGTGATAAGCGGATGGCCACTATCCTTAAATGGTCCCGCCGGGTTATCCGGGGTAGCCACACCTACTTTTTGAGCGGCGCAGAAATAGTAAAAGTATTTGTATTGGCCGTCGATTTTCTTCTCGGCTATGGTTGGCGCCCAGGCATTTCGGTTTGCCCAGTTAACGTCTTTTAAAAGATCAAGAATAATACCTTCGTCTTTCCAGTTGACCAAGTCGCTTGACGAAAAAGCTTTAAAATAAGTGCCACTCCAGCCTGTAAAGCCATCGCTGGTTGGATAAATGTAATACTTACCAGTTTTCTTTGAATATAATATCTCAGGATCAGCATATTCTCCCTTCAAAACCGGGTTATGATCGTCTGCCGCGCCCCATTTGGCCAACAATCGTTGCAGTTCTTTTGCAGTGATGGGAAGCACCGTGCCGTGTCTTGGATGAAAATCCATGGTGACATCCTGGTCTACTACTTTGAAATTCTCCAAGTCACTACTGCGTGTGAACTGGTAGCGGCCTTTAGTATATACATCGTACATTAAGATATAATCATTGCCCTCATTTAATTTGAAAACCCCCGATCCCTCTACCGGATCCGTTGTTTGCTGCAGGTATTTATCCTGCAATACGTACCCCTCGGTCAAATTGGCTGAAACGGCCTTTTTAATACCATTACCTGCCCCCTCTGTTTTAAAGAACAGGTTATATTTGCCGTCCTTTAAAATAATATCTGCGTCAATACATGAACTGTTAGCAGGGCTAAAAAAAAGTTGCTTAGGTTCGCCTTCCAGGCCGGTGAAATCTTTATTGGCGTAAGCATAATAAATAACGTCAGCCTGTTTGCCAAACCTCATGGACCAATACAGCATATATTTTTTTTGCTGCGGATCATAGATCGTCTGCGGTGCCCAGACCCGGTTAACACCGAGGAATTTTTTAAATATAGCAGGTATATCAACGATCTTAGAAGTCCAGTTAATCAGATCGGTAGACTTAAGCATGACCATAGCGGTGTTGGGTCCCCAGCCATTTTTTGCAACCTGCATATCTGTCGCCACCATAAAAAATGTCTTACCATCGTCACCTCTTAAGATATGTGGATCGCGTACGCCACCAGTCGAACTAATTGTTACTGAATTAAGTACAGGTGCGTCATTATTTAACGCTCTATAATGGTAACCGTCATTACTAATGGCGAAATGTATTGCTTCTTCCGACTTGCCGTTTCCCGTAAAATAGGTAAATAGATAGGCGATTTTCTTTTGCGCCACAACTGCCGGCATCAACATGACTATCATTAATGCGGTTAGAAGAAACTGGCGTTTGCATGGTACTTTTTTCATTGGTCCGTATATAGATGGTTTATCTCAAACTAAATGAATATTGAAGCCATTTTTATAAATCTTTTATCGTTGGTTTTGTAATACTTCATTTTTTATTTCTGCCCCTAAAATTGCGTTACAATCCAACCGGCAAAATATCCAATTGCCAGATTTAGAAGCGAAATAATAAAAAAGGAGCCTAAAGTGAGGCCGATTACCTTAGCTTTCGAAGTATTGTTGAAGAACTGGGAATAACACCAGCACATTAAAACGAGTAGAAAACCCTGTTGAACTATGCCATATTGGAGAGTTAAAGCGTTACCGAAAATATAAACAATGGGAAAAATGAGCAGGCTGACAATTAAAAACAATCCCATTAAGTATGTATTCAAAACGAGGTGCTCTGCAAGATTATATTTCCGTTTTTTAAAAATGACATAGGAAACCATGGTGCTGGTTATGATCAGGATCAGACCGTCAAAAGCAAAATGCTCAGTTATCCAGGTAATGATTTTCCCGGAAGCACTGGTTATGTCGTTTCTGGGGTCAATTAGACTCGCGTGAAGCCGGTCGAAAATTAAGTAATGCCAGAGTAATCCATAAAAAGTGGCAAGCACAATAGCAAAGGATAGTGGCTGAAAATGCCTGACTCTTTTTCCTTCCAAAAACTCGCGGATAGTGTGGCCGGGGCTTGTCAGAAGCTGCTTAGCAGTGTACAAAACCCCTTTATCAAAATGAAGCAGCCCATGTTGCAGATCATGCAAAATAAAATGCATGGTCAGTTTGTGGGTGTCTGCCCGTTGTCCACAACTACTACAAAAATTACCCGATACCTGGCCACCGCAATTTTTGCAAATGATCGTAGTATTTATTTTATGACCAGTTTTTTTTAGCGTTTTTCCCATTTGCTTTCTTTGATAAGCTTTGAGCTACAATGCTTAAACTTACGATTTTGTATTGAGTTAATTAATGGTCACATCCGGTAAACACCGGTTCTTTGTATCCATGATCGAATATGAATCATCTTTATTTTCAGGAAAGTAATGTACCCATTTTCTTTGCGATCAGTCCTGCCGCATACGCAGGGTTCAAGCGATAAAGGAGGTCCAACATTTTAGCATCCTTGCCCACTAACACCCGGTAACGGTTTTGCTCCATCCCCTCGATAATCATCGCCGCTGCCTTATCGGCAGAAAGAACCTTCTGCGCCCCTTCTGCAGATGAGGACATTCGGTCAGAAAGGCCCGAATTGGACATGATATTGGTGCTAACACCGCCGGGAAATACTACAGTCACTCTTACATTCGTCCCCGACAATTCGGAATGAAGTCCTTCTGTCAGCAATTTTACAGCTGCCTTGGATGCGCCGTAAATGGTTTGGCCCGGGACCGGTAAAAACCCACCCATGCTGGATATGTCGACAATATGCGCTTCAGGCCTGGTAAGCAGGTGTGGCAGAAAAGTCTTGATCAAATAAAGTGTACCGTAGAAGTTGATATTCATTACCCGTTCTATCACCTCGTAGCTCAGGTCATTTACCTTTATAAATGGCTGAATGATACCGGCATTGTTTATAATACCATCCACCGCACCGAACTTGCTTATCACTTTCTCTAATAAGCCTTCCACCCCCGCTCTATCGGTAATATCGGTCACAAACAGGCTTAAATTTACATTCCCGTCACCCGCCAATGCTGCAGTTTCCTGCAAAGTCTTTTCGTTGATGTCTATCGCAGCTACTTTTGCGCCTTTTGCCAGCAGGTTCAGTACGAGTTCGCGGCCCATACCGCTGCCGCCTCCCGTAACTATTATCGTTTTGTTCTCAACTTTCATTTTCGTTATTCCTGATTTTTGCTTTTAAGTTCAGCAACGGCCATTGGAGGCATCAGCACCCTGTTAACTTTTTCAACGATAGTTCTTCTATTCAATGTAAACGATGTAGTTTGTTTAATATCCTCGCTGGAAGCGCCGATCTTTACTTCATATCGTCCTGGATCCGCGACCCAGGCCGATTGGTCTGTGTTGAACGAAGCAAGGTCTTTAGCATTGATAGTAAAAGTGAGTGTCTGCGATTCTCCTGGTTTTAATGATCCGGTTTTAGCAAACCCCTTCAATTCTTCCGCAGGTTTATCCAAATCTCCTTTGGGTGCTTTCAGGTAAACCTGTACAACTTCTTTTCCGGCAACTTTTCCTGTATTTTTTACGTCAACACTTATCGCGATCCTGCCGGTGAATGAAGTTGAACTCAATTTGAGATTGCTATAGGTAAAATTGGTATAAGATAAACCATAACCAAATTCATAGGCTGGTTTCACCTTAAAGGTGTTATAATAGCGATAACCTACATAAATACCTTCTTCATAAACCACTTTTCTTTTTATGGTCGAATCATCTTTTACTTCAATACCGGGAAAGTTCTTCACCGATGGAACATCGGCATAAGATATAGGAAACGTTTGCGCCAGTTTACCGGAAGGATTTACTTTGCCACTAAGTAAATCTGTTATAGCGTTTCCCGCTTCAAGACCTGGCTGCCAGGCGAGCAATATGGCGTCCGGGTTGCTTTTCCAACTGGCTGTTTCTATAACCCCGCCGATATTAAGTACTACAACAACCTTTTTTGCTTTGGCATGAAATGCCTTGCAAATAGTGTTTATCGAAGCTGATTCCATCGCTGAAAGATTAAAATCGTTATCCAGTTTTCTGTCTTCACCCTCTCCCGAGTTGCGCCCAACTGTAAAAATCGCTATATCATATTTCCCAGCCATTTCTTCAGCCAGCGAGTCTGTTACAGGCATTTCAGACGCACGTTTTTTGCCACCCATTATGTTCGCGATCATATCGCCACCTTTGGGAGCATTTTCCGTCATATAGGTCTTGTATTTTTCTTTCAGGGATTCGTCGGTCACATAACCGGCATTCTTCAAACCTTCTATTAAATTTACGGAATAAGCTACGGCAACATACCCGCTTCCTGAACCCCCTATGTACGCCTGGTATGAAGTATTTCCAAACAGGGCAACACTTTTTGTTTTTTCGGTAAACGGAAGCGCGCTATCGGTGTTTTTCAGTAAGATCATTCCCTCGGTAGCTGCCTTTCGCGACATTGCAGCATTTGCTACTGTATTAGGCTTATTTGAATACTTGTAGTTTTTGAAACGGGGAGTTTTGACAATAAGGTTAAGGATATCTTCAACATTTCTGTCTAATACTTCTTCAGCCAATTTGCCATCTTTAACAGCTTGGATTATGGTGCTAACCTGGTTAGGGCCGGGCATTAGCAGATCGTTACCTGCTTTCATCTGAGCAACCGCGTCTTTTCCGGCACCCCAATCACTCATCACAAGCCCGTTGTAGCCCCACTCTTTTCTTAATACTGTAGTTAGCAGATCGTAGTTTTCGGATGTGTATTTTCCGTTTAGTAAATTGTAGGAGGACATGACGGTCCATGGGTGTGATTCCCTGGATGCGACCCTGAAACCTTCAAGATATATCTCGCGAAGAGCCCGTTGGCTTACAATCGTATTTACGGTTTGCCGGTCAGTTTCCTGATTGTTCGCAGCAAAATGTTTTATGGATACGCCTACACCCTGCGACTGTATGCCGTTTACCATGGCGGCAGCTATGGTGCCTGATAACAATGGATCTTCAGAATAGTATTCGAAATTCCTGCCGCATAACGGATTTCGCTGTATGTTCATACCAGGTGCGAGCAATATATCGACCCCATATTCCAATACATCATTTCCAAATGCCTGCCCGGTCTTAAAGATCAGGTCTTTATCCCAACTTGATGCTAACAGCGTACCTACCGGGAACGCCGTGCATTCATACTTCTGCCCCCCAAAGCCCCCTATCATGCGTAAACCTGCCGGGCCATCGTTTACTACGATACAGGGTATGCCCAGCCTTGGTATCGCAATCGTGTTTCCGGCAGTACCTGGTACGGGATTAACCGTATTTGCTGCCAAAGTACCCGGCTGTGCAACCATGCCAGCAAACATTTTATTCTTCCTCATCGCAGGAGGGATATTGAGTCCTCCACCCACAACCAACGAGGCTTTTTCCTCAAGCCTCATAGCGGCAATCACTTCCTTTACAGAAGACTTTCCCAACTGTGGCAACTTTGTCAATTGCTGTCCCCGAACTGATAACGAAAACCCGTAGACGCATAAAAGCAAGAGGATATTGGGTGATAATTTTTTTGATGGTATCATTTTTTTAATTTTTTAATTCATTGATGGTGACCTGTGGAACAATTGCTTTATGATCCTTTTCAACGATCAACATTTTAGCTAATGCAAATGACTTAGTCATTCTGATATCCTCGCTCGAAGCCCCGATCTTTACGATATACTTTCCGGCATCAGCTATCCAACTTGACTTTTCAGTATTAAAAGAAGCAAGGTTTTTAGGATCAATTGTAAAAGTGAGTGTTTGGGAGGCACCAGGCTGAAGTAACCTTGTTTTGCCAAATCCCTTCAATTCCTCTGACGGTTTGTCCAATGTTTTATTCGGGGCGCTTAAATAAAGTTGCACAACCTCTTTACCCGCAACTTTTCCGGAATTGGTGACAGTAACTGTAGCAGTTAGTTTTTTGCTGAAGGTAGCCGCACTCAATTTTAGATTACTGTAGGCAAATCTGGTATAGCTTAGGCCATAGCCAAACGGATACGAGGTCTTTAAACTGAACGTATTAAAATACCGGTAGCCCACATATATTCCTTCGTCGTATATACTTTCAACCGGGCGGTTAGCGGGTGTACCCGGAAAACTTTTTGCAGATGGCTCATCTTCATATTTAACCGGGAAAGTTGTTGCCAACTTGCCTGATGGATCAACCGCTCCGCTCAAAACATCGGCAATAGCGTTTCCCGCTTCCAGTCCGGGTTGCCAGGCTAATAAAATGGCATCAACATTTTTGCTCCAGCTTTCCATTTCTATGGCGCCACCAATATTCAATACAACTATTAGCTTTTTCCCTTTGGCATGGAAAGCATCACCCACAGCTTTTAGTTGTGTTTTCTCGGCTTCCGAAAGATAAAAATCTTCCACTTTTCGGTCAGCGCCTTCACCTGCGTTCCGCCTGATGGTAAAAATACCGATATCATCCTGGTCTGCTGCTGAGCTGATATCTGTCGCTCTTAATTCAGGCTCCGGCACCAAATGCGGGCTACCCAATACCATATTTTTTTCGGGGTGCGTTTTCAGGTCAGCTTTGATCTGGGCAACGTAAATCGTTTTCAAAGCCGAATCGGGCAAATAGCCGATTTGGGAAAGGCCTTTTTCAAGAGCAACAGTGTAAGCTACCACAACGGCTCCGCTTCCTGTTCCACCAATCACCGGTTTGTAAGATCCGATGCCAAACAATGCTACTTTCTGGCTTTTGTTTAGCGGAAGAGCGGAATTGTCATTTTTCAATAGCACCATGCCGTCTGCTGCCGCATTCCTGGATAAGGTTGCGTGTGACTTAAGATCGGGGGTGTTAGAATATTGATATTTTCTGAACGAAGGAGTTTTAAGGATGTACAATAATACCCGCTCCACATTTTGATCGAGCACTTTGACGTCTAACGTTCCATTTTTTACGGCGTCAATAATAGCTTGTTGCTGCCCGGGTGTACCTGGCTCAAGCAGGTCATTTCCGGCTTTCATTTGAGCAACAGGATCTTTACCGCCGAACCAGTCCGTCATTACCATGCCCTTAAATCCCCATTCTTCACGTAGTATCTTGGTCAGTAAGTCATTGCTTTCAGAAGTATACGTTCCATTGATTTTATTATAGGAACTCATCACCGTCATTGGCTGCGACCGCTTAACAGCGATCTCAAAACTTCGCAAGTATAATTCCCTAAGCGCCCGCTCACTGATGATTGCATTTACCGCATTACGGTTGCTCTCCTGGTTGTTGGCTGCAAAATGCTTTATAGAGGTTCCTACCCCGTTTGATTGGATGCCATTTACCATAGCCGCAGCCATATATCCGGAAACATAGGGGTCCTCCGAAAAATATTCGAAGTTGCGGCCATTCAATGGGTTGCGCTGAATGTTCATGCCTGGTGCCAGGATCACATCTACGCCATACTCTCTAATTTCATTACCAAATCCTACGCCAACCTTTTTAACCAAAGCCGTGTCCCATGAAGAAGCCAGTAAGGTGCCAACCGGCCAGGCCGTCGCATAATACGATTTCGTACTGTCACCTTTGCGAAAAGGATCGATACGAACTCCGGCAGGCCCGTCAGAAAGAACCGTACCCGGAATGCCGAAACGATTAATGCTCATGGTATTTCCAGCAGCACCCGGTACACGTCCGTCCGCTTCTCCAATGACAGTGCCGTGGCCCTGGAAGCGCATGCCGGTTCCGGCGACTACAGACGCTTTTTCCTCAAGTGTCATTAACTTAACGATCTCGCTAACCGGGGCATGCCCCAGTTGGGGTAACTTTTTCTGTGAAAATGCGGTATGGCCAACCAATAAAAAGGCAACGGCAATAACTTGACGAAACTGTACAGTCTTCATGCTAACTACTTAGGAATATGGTTAAATTATTCAGGTTATTTATTTTCTTTTACACGTATTCCTTTAGCATCAAACATGCCCATCAGGCTGCCTTTTACATGATCGTCATCTATTGGGTCAAGTGTTAAGGTAACATCATAACTTTGGACAGTAAATGCTAAGGTTGCGGTTTTATCTTTCTCTTCTATGGAAGTAATTTTAGTTATTTCCTTACCGGTCGAATCCTGCACAGCGCCGGTTAACTTGCCATCCTTCCTTTCGAGAATGAAAGTCATCTTAGAATCGCCGTTAGGGGTGCCCATTACCAGGACATTCCACTTGCCTGGATAATAATCCGGTTTGGTTTGAGCGTTAACATTTGCGGAGATAAATAGTCCGATGATTACAGTAAAAATGAAGCTTAACTTTTTCATGATTTTTTATGTTTAATTGATTTGTATTTGAATAGTATTTTCTTTTAATCCGGGAGCCGAGGCTGTTAAAGTCGCAAGGCCTCGTTTCGATGATGACTTAAGGATCACTTGTGCTCTGCCCTGGTAAGCCTTTTTATGCGGCTGCTGAAAACTGGACATATCCGATGCGTTGCCGTTCCCAACAGCAGCAATCGTCGCATTGCCTGAAAGTTTAAAATTGATTTCTGTGTCATCAACTGAAGGCACCACATTGCCTTTGCTGTCGACGATCTGGACACTTATAAATGAAAGGTCGTTCTGATTTGACTTTATTATTTTACGATCAGCAATAAGCCGGATTGCAGTTGGTTTGCCAGTGGTCGATAATACGCTTGAACCGGTTTCCTTTCCATTGTCATAACTTTTAGCTACCAATGTTCCGGGCTGATACTCGACCTGGAAGGTCGCTGTAATCGATCCTTCAGGAACAGTCTGCCCGGCGATCACTTTCCCGTTTAGTTCAAGTTTTACGGTTTTGCTACGCGTATATACGTCAACCTGCATTTTCTTGCCCTCCTGGCCTGGCCAGGTCCATGATTTGATTTCGTCCGGCATTCCCCAGGTAGCTATCACTTCCTTCTGTCCCTCAGGAACAGGTCGATGCACCAGCATTTCCACCGGGCTGTTTCTCCAAACCACATTCTTATAATATAAAGCCGCTTTCGGGTTACCAATCAGGTCGAGATCACCACAATAGGCATTAAATACCGGCCAGTTATTCCGGTAGAACAACCCCATGCCCATCATCCCTTGCGGCACTTTCTGTGACTCTGGCACCAAAACTGATCTTCCAATTCCCGCCTCCCCAATATAATCCATCGCTGTCCAGGAAAAGCCGCCCAGGAACCAGGGGTATTTTTCCGTTTCGTCCCAGTTCTCCAAAGCACCATTTGGTAAATATTCTGTTGCCAAATACAGCTTTCCCGGGTGTTTGGCCCGCTCCGTTTCAAAACGATGAAGCGTCGCACTGTCGCGCTGAAAGTAGATCGATTTATCGAGGAAATAGTTGTAGCCATCGATATCAAGGTTAGCCACGTGGGGCTCGTAATCCTTCCACGGCTTTTTGGTATACGGTGGCAGGAAAACAATGGCATCTGTTACGGGTCGGGTTGGATCGAGTAACCGTACTTCATCCGATATTCTTTTTGCAATCCGGTAACCCGATGTATCAGGGGCTTCGTAAATTTCATTACCTATGCTCCACATGATCACTGATGGGTGGTTTCTGTCCCGCAAAACCATTGAGGTTAAATCTCTTTGCCACCAATCTTTAAAATAAAGATGATAGTCCTGGGGGTTTTTAGGTAGTTCCCACATATCAAATGCCTCGTCGAGAACCAGCATTCCCAGGCGGTCACAGGCATTAAGCAATGCGGGGGAACCCGGGTTATGACTCAGACGAATTGCGTTGTACCCTGCGTTTTTTATCAGCTGTATTTTTCTTTCTTCAGCACGGTCAAAACTCGCTGCCCCCAAAGGGCCAAGATCGTGATGAATACAGCCGCCTTTCAATTTGATGGCAACTCCGTTCAATAAGAGCCCCTTTTGTCCGTCAAATTGCAGATTACGAATGCCAAAGGGAGTGATTGTCTGATCGATGGTTTGGCCGCCATCAATCAGCGTAACCCTGGCCTTATATAGTATTGGGTGATCTAAATCCCATAAACCCGGATTAGTTACGGATAACTTTTGCGTAAGATCTGCGCTGGAATCAGCCGGGACAGTCAGAGGCATTTTTCGTGAAGCCACAACCTGCCCCGAAGGATTAAGCAGATCGAGTTTTACAATTACTGTCTTTTGCTTTAATGATTTGTTTTCTATCGAAGTTTGAACTTTTACTGTTGCCTTATCCTTTGATACTTCGGGTGCAGTGATATAATTCCCCCAAAGTTTTGTATGGATTGGATTGACAGCCAACAACCAGACGTGACGATAAATACCCGAGCCTGAATACCAGCGGCTATTCTTACCTAAATTCTTAGCCCGTACGGCAATTACATTTGATTTACCATTGATTGTTAAATAATTAGTAAGGTCATAAGAAAATGACGAATAGCCGTAAGGATGATTGCCTAAATGGTGCCCGTTGATCCAGACGTCAGCATCCATGTAGATGCCGTCAAACAGGATGTATGTTTTTTTTCCTTTGTAATTATTGTTTAAAGTAAAAGTTTTACGATACCATCCAATCCCACCTTCGGTAAATCCTGTCGCGGCTTTGCCCACAGATGTTTTAGTAAAAGGTCCCTGAACTTCACCTTCTTTTTGATTTGGGAGATCTTCAATGCTCCAGTCGTGCGGCAAGTTTAAAATACGCCAACCCGAATCGTTAAACGCCGGATTTTGCGCACCATTTAAGGTGTCTTTTCTGAAACGCCAATTGTTGTCAAATGATATCTCACCGCTGTCCTGAGCGCGGGTAATTCCAACTGACAAAAGCAAGGCAAGTAAGATAAAAAAGAATTGGATGCTTTTCATAATTTTAATTCCGTATTAAAAACGGAATAAAGGTATGGTGACGGTTTCACATATCCAAATTAATTCCGTATTTTTAACGGAATTAATAATTTTTGTATCTTTGGAAAGCAAATTTGAATCATGATTATACCTCCAGACTTCGCCAGTTTCTCCGAATATTCCGATCAATTCCTCCGGAACGTAGCTGTAGACAATGTAATTTTTGGGTATCACGAAAAAGAATTGAAAGTATTGCTGCAACAACCTTACACCTTAGAAAAATGGACAGTGACGGGTGGATACATCAAAAAAACAGAGTCCATCGAAGATGCCGCCAGCAGAATTGCTTTTGACCGCACTGGTATCAAAGGTCTTTACCTAAAGCAATTCGGTTCATTCGGGAACCCTCAGCGTGTAATCGATAATGGCTTTACACCCCAATATATTAAGAAAATAACAGGGTTTGAGCTTGCGGCGGATTCATGGATCTTTGACTATTTTGTTTCCGTAGCGTTCTACACGCTTACCGAATTTTCGAAAGTAGAATCCACGAAAGGCGAACTGGAGGCAGATTCCAGATGGTGGCCGGTTAATGAACTGCCCCCCATGATGTTTGATCACGGGCATATCATCAATGAAGCATTATCGGCTTTGCGGTTGCACATCGCCCACTTTCCAATCGGCTACGAGTTATTACCGGAGAAATTCACCTTACCCGAGATCCACAGCCTTTATGAAACCATATTGGGTAAATCACTTGATGATCGTAACTTCACCAAAAAACTGTTGCTGACTAAAATCGTTACTAAATTAGACGAAACCCGCAAAATAGGAAAGCATCGGTCGCCCTTCCTTTACAAGTTTGATAAGGAACACTATCAGGAAGGTCTAAAAAGCGGAGTGGCGTTGGTGTTTTAAAGCTAATATCAGGTAGTTTCTGGCAATTCAAGATTCATCTCCAGCAGTGCATAACTTAAGGTTTTGCCGTGGGTATCCATCACTAAGGAAGTAGTAACCCCACCTGCCAAAGCCTGCAGGCATACAAACTGCAGGGCTGAAATATTGGGCAGCTCATACCGAACAATTTCTCCATGTATGATCTCTTTGAAATGTTCTTTTACTTTATCGACAGTTATCAAATTGCGCAGCAGTTGATAATCCTTTTCTTCATAAGGTATCAGCGATAAAATCAATGTGTTGCCTTTATCTCCCGCGCGACTGTGCGCTATATCATAAAGTTTAATGCTCATAACTTTTCACTTTTATTGATGGCTTTGTTTTGTTTCTGTCGATCAGAATCGATACAATACCAATCACTTCATTTACATATTTCCGAACTCCTCCGCCACCAGCCGGGCCATTGGTGTAAAGTGCTTCCACTTCTTCGCCTATAGTGGCTGCTTCATTAGCGGTATTGGCCTTGCCGGCAATGCGTAAACGTACTTCATAAGGCTGATAGCCACTTGCCAGCGAAGTGGAATGAACCGACGTATGGCCGATAAAGTCGATTCTTAGATCGGGGAATTGATTAACTAATCTTTGCTGAATTACTTCACCCGCTAACCGGGCTCTTTCCAATGCATTTGCACCAGCATAAGTAATTTCGCCTTCTCCTGTAAAACCTGCTTTATACCCAATACTAACCTTTAGTGTCGATGGTTTTTTGTTGCCATTGCCGCCAGTCACCTTGATACGATCTTTTCCATCCTGTTTCAAATAAACTGTGGTGAAATCTGCTGACACATCGGGTGTCATATATTGATGGGGATTTGTTACCTCGTACAATAGTTGTTCTTTAGCCGTTGCTAAGGTTATACTTCCTCCCGTTCCATCAACTTTGCTTATGGTTGCGTTGCCATCCGGGTAAACATCTGCAAACGGATGCCCCAATGTGCTCATATTCTCCATTGGCTTTTTAACCGGATCAGCAAAATAGCCGCCGGTTATTTGGCCCGCACATTCCATCAGGTGCCCAATTACAGTTCCTTTAGCAATGATATCAGTATCATCCAAAGACCAGCCAAACTCATGTACCAACGGCGCGACAAATAACGACGGATCAGCAACACGCCCGGTTATGATAATATCGGCGCCTGTTTCCAGCGCCGGTAAAATAGCATCCGCACCTAAATAGGCATTGGCTGAAATGACTTGTCCTGACCGGGAAATAGGATTTCCCGTTTCCATAGCGATCTCATCGCCGCTGATAGATTTCAAAACATCATCGCCGGTAACTGCCGCTACTTTGATGGAGATGCCTTGTCTTTTTGCTATTTCAATAATTTTACCCGCTGCCGCGACCGGATTTGCCGCCCCCATATTGGTGATGAGGCGGATTTTATTTTTTTTAAGCAAGGGCAACAGCAACGCTATGCGTCGCTCCAGCAGCGGATCATACCCTTGCGCCGGGTCTGTCGCTTTCCTTTTTTGAGCTAACGCGATGGTACGCTCGGCCAGGCACTCCAGCACCAGGTAATCCAAATCACCCTTTTCGGCTAAGATCACGGCGGGTTCGAGCCGGTCTCCCGAAAAACCTGCACCACAACCAATACGGACTTTATCTCTCTGTTTCATTTATATGCTTATCGCCCCAAATGCTATTGCTATTATGGTCATAATTATAGTGGTACCGAAGGCCCATTTGAAAGTGAATTTCTGGTGATCTGACAATTCAACCTCCGACAATCCCACTAAAACAAAAGTTGAGGCGGTTAAGGGGCTTAACGGGAAACCTGTTGTCATTTGCCCTAAAATTGCTGCCCGACCTATTTCAATGGAATTTATGCCATAATGGGTGGCCGCCGTTTTTAAAACCGGGATTACGCCAAAATAATAGGCATCAGGTGTAAAAACCAAACTCAATGGCATACTGGTAACGCCGACCAATGCCGGCAAATAACCCGCATGCTCTTTAGGAATAATGGAAACCATCGACAATGCCATGGCGTCGATCATTTTAGTTCCTGTAAGGATACCGGAAAATACCCCCGCTGCAAAAACTATGATGGAAACTGAAAACACATTGGCGGCATGTGCTTGTATTCTTTTTCTTTGTTCGGCCTGGGATGGGTAATTGACCAGTATAGCTACTGCAAAACCTGTGATGAATAAAGCTGATGGCGGAGCCAATGACAAAATAAGCGCCGCGATCAAAACAATGGTTAAAACAGCATTGAACCAGTATAATGCAGGCCGGCGGCTTTCTTTTTGTTCATCAGAAAGTTCCTGGTGATGATCGTAATCCAAATGCACAACACCCAACCTTTTTCGTTCTTTCTTACCAAGCCAGAATGCCACGAATAACACCCAAAGTATCCCTCCGATCATGGACGGGAGAATCGGAATGATCAAATGCGCAGGGTCAGTTTTCATCACATTTAAAGCTCTGGCTACAGTGCCCGACCAGGGCACCAAATGCATAACGCCCACGCTGAGTGCGACGATGCAGGGGAGTATCAGCTTCTTCATGCCCAACTTTTTGTAAATAGGGAATAAAGCAGTGATGGTGATCATAAAAGTGGCCGTACCGTCTCCATCCAGGTGAACCAACATAGCCAAAATAGCGGTTCCCAGGGTAATTTTCAACGGATCGCCTTTGGCAAGGTTAATAATGCCCCTGATCACAGGGTCAAATAACCCGGTATCGATCATCAGGCTAAAGTATAATACGGCAAAGATCAACAGGATACCAGTGGGTGCCACTTGTTTGATCCCGCCCAGTACCATTTCGCCTATCTCTTTCGCCCCAAAACCACCGATCAATGCAAATAAAACCGGTACCAGGATTAAAGAAAGCAATACCGACAGGCGCCTGGTCAGGATCAACCCTAAAAAGACACAGATGGTTAAAAAGCCGAGGATGGATAGCATGGATTAAAGTATTACGCCATTGGCTTTTAAACGTTTACTAAAATACAAAACCTGGTAAGGCAAGGCATCCTGCCAGAATTCCCAGGTATGGCCGCCTGGCCGTTCTGTATAATCATGCAGGGTATGGTTATATACCAGGCGCCGGTGCAATTCGCGGTTGGGTTCAAGTAGAAAATCTTCTACCCCGATATCCATTACAATGGGCAATCCGTTTTTTCTGATTTGATCAGCCATATTTACCACAGAATAAGGCAGGTAACTATCCGGCGTCATCGGCCCCATTATTTTATTCAGAAACTTTGTAAGACCATTAAACCGTTCCGGGGTCAGGTTCCAGGTGGTCATATTCGGGTCGAGCGCCCCGCTCATGCTTCCGGCAGCCGCGAACAAATCGGGATGGCGCGTGGAAAGGTAAAGCGAGCCATAGCCCCCCATCGACAAGCCCGTGATCACCCGGCCTTTTTTATCTTTCACAGTGTGGTACTTGCTATCGATAAACGGGATGACCTCTTTTATAATATAGGTTTCAAATTTGCTGTTGGGATCAACCGGGCTATCAATATAATAGCTGAATATTTCTCCTTCCGGCATTACAATAATCATATTGTATTGGTCGGCCAGGTTACGCACCAGCATTTTATCAGGCGTTTTCAGCAGCCAGTCGTTGAAGTGCCCAAAGCCGCCATGCAGCAGGTAAAGTACCGGGAAATCCTTTTTGGTTTTGTAATAACTATCCGGGAACGCGATAGCAGCCTTGTAGGTTTTATTCATGGCCGCACTCGGTATCTCAACGGTATCCACCTTTGAAGCATAGCATAAGGGGCTGCAAAGCATGGCGAGCGCAAAAACATAGCAGAGTCTTCTCATCGTTGATAATTTTTATTGTTTTTTTGGAGCGTTGACTATTTTAAGCAGTTCGGCATCCGGGTGATCACGCACTTCACATTTATTATCCAGGATCATTGTCGCGCCATTTGCAAACGTATAGGCAGTCCATTTCGGCAAACCGGGGGTGTTGGGATTACCGCTGCGGGCAAAACTGATCCAGGCACTGCTTATTTTCGAGGCAAGTGCATAGGCATCCTTACCGCCGCCGGTCATTTCCTCGCAGTGGCGGATATTATCAAACTGGAAGGCGATATCCATACAATGCATAGCTTTGTACCTGCCATCATTAACCGGAGACTGCCAGGTAAACAGGTACATGTAAACCGGTGCCGCACCGCTTAAACCGGATTTTTGATCGGCTTGTTTGATGGCTAATGAGCGAAAACCGAATTCGATATCATTGTATTCAAACGGCTTGCTGGTATTTGGGTAAGCTTGTTTCACCGCTGCCATATAAGCGTCGGTCTGGTCGCCATATTTTTTCTGTAAAATAACTTTCACATCTTCTATGGTCTGGCCCTTCGGGGTCGGCGCGAAAGCTGCAAACTCGTTTTTAGTGGTACCCACCAGTAGTGGTATATTTTTTGAAAGGTCCATGGCGGCCTGATCGGTCGGCTGATTAGGGAACATATCGCCATCCAGCACCGCGTTCCAGCCCACGTTTGCCGGTTTTCCTTCCTTTCTCAATTCTGTTCCTACTTTTCTTAGCGCCCTGTTACCGGCGGCATTCAATTGATCATAGGGTATTTTTTGCAGAGAGTCGACCTGGGAAGCCTGTAAATGTAATTCATCCAGTAAAGCTGCCGCAACCCGTTGCGAAATGGATTTTTCAGTAAAAGAAGTGATATAACTGCCGCTTTCTACGATCGCTTTGTGAAACAGGCCTTTCGCCTTGGCTGTATTCATCATACAGGTTACCTTTCCGCCGCCGCCGGACTGTCCGAATATTGTGACGTTATCCGGATCGCCGCCAAATTGCGCGATGTTGTCTTTTACCCATTGCAAGGCCGCAACGATATCAGCCAGACCTGCATTTCCAGAGTTTTTATATTTATCTCCATAAGCAGAAAGGTCCAGGAAACCCAGGACATTCAACCGGTGATTTATCGAAACAAGTACAACGTCCCCTTTCTTAGCCAGATTCTCCCCGTCATAGGATGGCAGTTCAATAGACGAGCCGGCCGTAAAGCCGCCGCCATGCAACCAGACCATCACCGGGCGTTTCTTCCCGTCGTTTAATTTCTGCGTCCATACGTTCAATGTCTGACAATGCTCATTGGAATAACCCAGATCGTGGTTAAAAGCAAATTCAAACGCATCGTTCACTGTCGTAGTCGGATCGGTGGGGCAAACCGGCCCATAGGTCATTGAGCTCCGCTCGTCATTCCAGGCTTTGGGTTTGCGTGGTGCCGTAAAACGGTCCGCTTCCGCATAGGGGATTCCTTTAAAGGTAAAAATTCCGTTATGAATATAGCCCCTGACTTTTCCGTTATCAGTAGAGGTGACAGCAATGCCCTCACCGCTTTTTATTGGATCTTCTGTTTGGCAAAATGCATACATGTTATAAAAGCAAATTGCCAACATAAGTAGTAATGTTGTTTTTCTTTTCATCATAATTGGTTTTATCAGGCATGACAAATCTATATTTACATCTTCAATTCCATCTTTTTTTATATTGCTGAATTGTATATAAATTTATCGCTTGATTTCCGAAACGTTTCCGAAACTGGGAGCAAACCTGAAATGCTAAAAATCATATGAAGCTCAAAACGGGAAAGGAAGAAATTGTATACCTGCTGACAAAGGTAGTGCTGAAATACGAGGCAGCAACCGGCCAGGGTATTAAACGAAATACGAACAGAAAGAATTATGAAGACCTGGCGCGCATGTTAAGCGAGATCAGTAACAGCCTTCCCAATACCAGTGAAACGCTTTTCCATAATTATTACCCGCCGGGTGAAAACAACGCGTCTGCCGTTTACCCATTCCGCAAATATGACATAACCGGCGGTCAGCTAAAAGATGCTATTAATGGGATCGTGTCGAACCCGCGCCCATTTTTGGTTGATGCTTGTTATATTTATTTATATGGACAGGGTAGAAAGGGTTTTGCACAAAAACCAGTTGATGCAGGGTTAGTGGATGAGCCGGCAACTGTTGAAGTGCCAATCGTTGATGTGTTTCCTATAAAGAGCAGTATATTATTGCTGTCCAAAAAGATCAAAACATATCGGGCAATTGTAATCCTGCTTTGTTGTATTTTATTAGTTGGAGGGATTCTTTGGACTGAAGAAAATTCAAAGGAAAAAAAGCTCTTCCGTGATTTAAGCATTTTGCCCTACCGGCCCTCAAGCGCCGAGATCGACAGCCTGGAGGGAATCTGGCTGTGCTATACCGGATCGCCGCAGGCGCGAACGTATGATGCCGGGCGGTTCCATAAAATTGTTTCTAATATCATGGATGTGAGATACCAGGACGGTTACTTCAAATTCATTCGTTACGGGTCCAATTTCGAACATGCGGGCTATATGCAGTTTGAGGCAGCCTGGCTGGTTTCTATTCACTCGCATGTCGTTAACGCCCGGGATAGCATCGAGTCGCCTAAACTATCATTGATGCGTTTGGATGAAGACAGGCCTTATGTGGACGTCATCTCCGCTTCCTGGAACTTTGACCAGGGAAAAAAAACAGGATCATCGGCATACGGGAGCTTTTCATCAAACAAGGCAAAAGGGGACGGATAGAGGAGATTATAAATACGCCGCAAAACGCAGCTTGTAGTTGTAAAATAATTAAATGGCAATCACCCGGCAATGCAATTCGTTTTTTTTATTTGAAAAATGAACTGCTGGATACGATTGGCGACAAAAGATTGAAACAAACACTCGATGAGAAAAGTATTTTACTTTCTCGGCCCGGTGATACATCCTTATTGCTGCCTAAACATTTTACAAATACGCATTGAGGTATTATTCGAATTATAAATGTCTTGGATGCCGATCTGTAATAAAGAGACAATCTCGAGTCAGTTAATTTTTTCTTACCGCTAGGTTGAAAAGCTTCCCCACAATGGGTTTAATTCTAATAAATTCATTGATAGTTTAAGAGGAATTGCAGAATTGGGAGACCCAATTTTATAAATTGATAACATTCTGCTCGAAATACTGTAAATGGCATTCGAAGAGTAAAACTAATTGGAAGGTATCCAGGCAAAGCCACGCCAGTTTTCATCAATTGGCCTGACCTAACGGGAAAAAATGTATAGCTCATAGACTTTGCAAATCAGGACTGTAAGACATGCTTAGTTAAGGTGGAATATAGTTTTAATTTCATTATTAAATAATAAAGACTGGACGATCTCATTTGAAATGCAGAAAGGGGGTTCATGGTTGAATGCCCTTTCTGCGTTAACTTTAGTGAACATAGTCGAAATTCTAAATCTAATATGAAGTGCAGCCTGGCTGATAGTCAAATACTAACTGAAATCAAATCATCCATTGTAATTACAGCTTTTGTACTTAATTTACCAAGCGTTGCAACAATCAAAGAACCCGGAGTTGCTTTTCCCCAAACAGGATTTTTATGCCTCTTTGCAAAACCATATTGTCGCCAAACACTTTTGGCAAAGTTATCTGGGCATAACCGGATGTTTGAAAAAAGTGGAATAGCGTAAAAAACACTAATAATATCCGTTTGTCTATTTTCATTGTTTTATTCGAATAGCGTGAACTCTGATATTGTTGACTTTTAAACTTTTACAATAGTTTTTTTAATGCTATGCAGCAGGGTTGTGGTTAATTTGCAATCCCATCTACTTCGGCATACCCGATATAATACGCCATGCCTGAACTTACAGTAAAATATAGGCTGTTACAGGCTGTCGCTTAGGAGACTATCCATTTTGGGCGAATTTCGCACCAGATTAGGGTTGCGTTAAAATCTAATGCCGTTTTTTGATAGCTTACGCCCCGGAAATAACCGGGGCTGTAAGCATAATAACATTAAGATATATTTTTCATTTTTTGTGTTCGTTAATTCCTAAGGCTTTATTTTTCCGGGGAAATGGAATATGTCATATAAAAAAAGTCAAAGTCAGCCGCTCCCCCTATATTTTTTGTAGCTTAATTAAACAAAGCAAAACGATAGCCCATTACGCTCGTACAACCCTATATCATAATGCCAGCTCCCAATGCAGGAACATGTTTGCCATAGATAACTTTGTGTAGCATCCGGCACGCCACATATCCTTCCCGAACTGATAAAAGTGTAAACAAAAACAGACCAAAACAGACCAAAACTTAAAACCCTCATTTATAGTTTTTTTATTTGAGCATGTATTACCGCTAAGATAACTTTAATTAAGCAACGATAGTTTTAACAAAGCGGCCCCGTGTGTATTGATTGTTTTTTTATATCCTTTTTTAAAGGTACCTACATTTTCTTTTTCCCAAAGGTCCCGAACGGCTACCCTTCCGTTCAGGCCAAGTTGGGCAAAGTTTACATCCACATCCTGCGGTTGTGCCGCCAGGTTGAATAAAGCGACATAAATATCCTTGCTATTGGGCACGTGCGAATACCAAACTATTGCATCATTAGTTTTGTATAACTGGCGCGGTTCGGTCCCATGTTGGTTAACGGCTATCACCTCATCGTTTGTAAACAGTTTCAATTCCTGTTCCCTGTTTTCGGGCAGGTTGCCGCCCAAAATTAACGGGGAGCGGAAGATGGTCCAAAATGTCATATGCGAATACTCCTCGTCTTTTGTAAAACGGCTATAACGTTCGTCACCTACAGGACCCCGTTTTGACAACTTGCCTATCTGTATCATATCACAATCGGGCCAATGGCCGGGCCCGCCAACGCCTTCCCATTGTTTGCCATAATTAAACATTTGCAATACTGCATTCCACTCGTCCCAAAAGTCATCGGCTACCCGCCACATATTGGCATTTTGTTTTACATTATCAGCTTTATCAACAGGCGTAGCCCCCGGTGATGTACTGAACACGATGGCCCTGCCGCAATTATCAATTGCCTTGCGGTAGCCCTCAACCTCCGCAGTGCTATAAGGCCTTGATAAGTCATCGACCTTAATAAAATCAACGCCCCAACCGGCATATAAGTTCAATATTGAATTCAGGTATGCCTGCGCACCGGGTTTAGCCATATCCAGGCCAAACATGTGGTTATTCCAGGTGCATTTTGAATTAGTATCGGCTATCATATCAGCAGTTATGCCATTAGTGCCCATTACGGGTGATTTTGCCCACACTGCCTGGCGTGGGATGCCACGCATTACATGAATACCAAATTTCAACCCCAGTGAATGGACATAATCAGCCAATGGCTTAAACCCCTTACCGCCCAATGCCGACGGAAATTTAATTGTATCAGGGGTTAAACGCCCCCATTGGTCCATTGCAAGCCTTGGGCTATATGAGCCATCTTTAAGTCTTTTTTGAAACGGGTCGCCACTTCGGCTATCAAAGGACCATAAAAAATCCACCACTATATATTGCCAGCCATGCGCCTTCAGGTTTTGCGCAACGTAATCAGCATTTGCTTTTACCTCATCCTCATGAACCGTCATACCGTAACAATTGTAACTGTTCCATCCCATGGGGGGGCTTAGCGCAACATTCGTGTTTTGAGCCTTTACAGATTTACAAAAACTAAATACTATTAAAAAAGTTAAAATTTTCCAGGTTGTGGTCATCGATCGGAGATTTATATTGTAAATAATACGTAACTGGTTGCGTCGAACGACTTATTAGTGTTTGTAATAACTGGTTTTATGCTTAAATCATTAATTTCTTGCTTACTGCATCTTGTTAATGTCAGGATGCCTAATAAATAATTTAGAGTTTTTTTCATAAAAAATGGTTAAGTGTTAATTTAATCGGCTTTATTTTTCCGGGGAAATGGAACCTGTTATATGAAAAAAGTCAAAGTCGGCCGCACCTCCTATATTTTTTGTAGCATAATTAAACAAAGCAAAACGATAGCCCATGAAATGCGGGAAGGTATAGGCCATTTTTAATTGTGTGCCCAATGGTATCCACGTTTTCCCGTCCAGGCTATAAAAAAAGTCTGTCACGTCTTTTCTGTTCGTAAAATTGCATTCCGCCTTAAAGTATACTACCTTTTGGTCTAAGGGGATTGTTTGTGCTTCTACAGGTTTTCCGGTGCTTGCATTGATCATGACGATAGCTTTGCTATCCCCGGTTATTTTTACACCTGCCAACCCGTAATTTTTTTGCAGAAGACCCAAACCCGCGAAATCACCATCTTTCATTTTAGATATGTCGAGCGAAACTGCCCCGGAGCATACCGGGCCGATCGTGCGTTGTGTCAATGAATTTCGTGCCGCCAGGAAATTGGTGTCAATCCTGCCGGTGGTGAGTCGTAAATACCCTTTCCGCGCTGTAACAGACCACAAACTATTATCCGGGTTATGGTTCCATTGCCAAACCAGTGGTAATGCCCGTTCGCCTTTTTTACGGGTAAATTCGTCTGAAGCAACGATGCCCGGGATCAAACCTTTACCGGCCGGCAGGTCAAGTGTATCGGTCACTTTGCCGCCAGTGCCCAAAACGGGCCATCCATCCACCCACTTTACGGGCACCAAATAGGGAATACGGCCCACCGAGCCATAATCACGGAACAAATAAGAATACCAGGCCCCATTTGGCGCTTCAACCAATCCTCCTTGCGCCACACCTAAATCCTGGAGGCCAATTCGTCCTTCGTACGGGCCGGTGATTTTATCTGCCCGGTGTATGATAACAGTGCGTACGTGACCCGGTGGCCATGTAATATTGAAAAGATAATATTTGCCTTTTATCTTAAACAGCTGAGAGCCCTCAGGACCGAGGCCGGTACCGCCCGAAGGCACGTTTGCTTTTTTAATGATAATTTTGTCCGTTCCGCCGAGTTTTATACCGGAAAGATCGTCCTTTAATTCAACTAACCTTAAATC